>CAKSSZ010000145.1 GCA_934489915.1 uncultured Clostridia bacterium
CAGGAAATGGAGGCCATGGGGTGGGATCGCCCCGACTTTTTATATGTGATTGGGGATGCCTACGTGGATCATCCCTCTTTTGGGTCTGCCATCATTTCCCGAGTGCTGGAGCATGAAGGGTTTCGGGTGGCGATCCTGTCTCAGCCTGATTGGCGCAGTAAGGAGCCGTTTCTGGAGTTTGGCCGCCCCCGGCTGGGCGTGTTGGTTTCGTCCGGGAATATTGATTCTATGGTGAATCATTATACTGCCGCTAAGAAGAAACGCAGTACGGACGCTTATACCCCCGGCGGAAAGGCGGGCAAACGGCCGGATCGGGCGGTGATCGTATACTGCAATCGAATTCGTGAGGCGTTTGGTGATATTCCGCTTATTATCGGCGGGGTGGAAGCAAGCCTGCGGCGATTTGCACACTATGATTATTGGGACAATCGGGTGCGCCGTTCTGTTTTGGTGGACGCCCGTGCGGATTTGATCAGCTACGGGATGGGAGAGCGCTCCATCCCTGCCATCGCCCGCCAATTGGAGCAGGGGAAGCGGGTGCGGGAGATCCGCAATGTGGACGGAACGGTATATTGCTGCTCTCAGGAGGAGGGCTTGCCGGAGGATACGGTGCTGCTGCCCTCCTTTGAACAGGTGCGTGAGGATAAGCGAGCGTATGCGGATTCGGTGCGGATTCAATATGAGCAGCAGGATCACATCAGCGGTAAGAGGATGGCGCAGGCACACCAGGAACGGTATGTGGTTCAGAACCGTCCGGCGGCGCCGCTGACCACGGAGGAAATGGATTGGGTGTATGCGCTGCCTTATGAACGGGGCTGGCACCCCAGCTACACGGAGGGGGTTCCGGCAATTTCTGAGGTGCAGTTTTCTCTCACCTCGTGCCGGGGGTGCTTTGGCTCCTGTAATTTTTGCGCTCTGACCTTTCATCAGGGGCGGGTGATCAGCTCCCGTTCCCATGAATCCTTGCTGGCAGAGGCAAAGAAATTGACGGAGCATCCGGATTTTAAAGGATATATCCATGATGTGGGCGGGCCAACGGCGAATTTCAGAAAACCTGCCTGTCAAAAACAGCTGACGGCAGGGGTATGCAAGCATAAACGCTGCTTATACCCTTCCGTATGCAAAAACATTCACGCAGATCATAAGGATTACCTTTCTTTATTGCGCAAGCTCAGAAAGCTGCCGGGTGTGAAAAAGGTGTTTATTCGTTCCGGAATTCGGTTTGATTATTTGTTGGCGGATCCGGATCCCACCTTTTTCCGGGAGCTTTGTAAATATCACGTCAGCGGGCAGTTGAAAGTTGCACCGGAGCATATTTCCAATAACGTGCTGTCCTACATGGGCAAGCCGGAGCGAGCGGTGTATGAAAAGTTTTATCAGAAATATTATCAGCTGAATCAAAACACCAAGCAGTATTTGGTGCCGTACTTTATGTCCTCCCACCCCGGCAGCACCTTGTATGACGCCATTGAGCTGGCGCTCTATTTTAAAAAGATGCATTACATGCCGGAGCAGGTGCAGGATTTTTACCCCACACCGGGGACGGTATCTACCTGTATGTATTATACAGAGCTGGATCCTATGACTATGAAGCCGGTATATGTGGCAAAAAGCTACGAGGAAAAGCAAATGCAGCGTGCGCTGCTGCAATTTTCCCGGAGAGAGCATTACGGACTGGTGAAAAAAGCGTTGATACAAGCCGGGCGGGAGGATTTAATCGGGTTTGGAAAACAGTGCCTGATTCCGCCGCCCCGTGGTCCGAAGCAAAAGAGCGTACTGCACAAATCAACCCCAATAAAAGGAGGAAAACAATATGTCAGCAAACATTCTGGACGGAAAGGCTCTCGCCGCTGAGATCCGAGAGGGCTTGCGGGAAGAAGTAGAGCAGTTAAGTAAGACCGGCCGTGCGCCGGGCTTAGCAGTGGTGATTGTGGGGGATGACCCTGCGTCACGGCGTTATGTGAATAATAAAAAAAGAGCCTGTGAGCACGTGGGAATCACCTCTTATGAATATGCGCTGGGGGCGGATACCACGCAGCAGGAGCTGGTTTCTCTGGTGCAGCAATTAAATCGGGATGAGCGGATTGACGGTATTTTGGTACAGCTCCCCCTGCCGGCTCATTTGGATGAAAAAGCGGTGATTTATGAGATTGACCCGGATAAGGACGTGGACGCATTCCACCCCTATAATGTAGGAAAAATTATGATCGGGGAACCCCGGTTTGCCCCCTGTACACCGTCGGGTGTGATGGAGCTGATTGCTTTGAGCGGGATTGACCCTGCGGGCAAGGAATGTGTTGTGGTCGGAAGGAGCAACATTGTGGGTAAGCCCCAGGCTATGCTGCTTTTACAGAAAAACGGCACAGTGACCATATGCCATTCCCGCACTAAAAACCTGGCAGAGGTGACCCGCCGGGCGGATATTCTGGTGGCGGCAGTGGGAAAAGCCAAGCTGATTACAGCTGATATGGTGAAGCCCGGCGCAGTGGTCATTGACGTAGGCATGAATCGGCTGGAAGACGGCAGCTGGTCGGGAGATGTGGATTTTGACGGCGTGCGTGAGGTGGCGGCAGCCATTACTCCTGTTCCCGGTGGCGTGGGACCTATGACCATCGCCATGCTGATGAAAAATACGGTGACGGCATATCGGTTAAAGCACCGAGGATAAAGAGCTGCGGCATTGGTCAGATCGTGATAAGGACAGATTGAGGTTTGTGATGAACAAGGCATAAAATAAACCCACGCAGATTGCATGGTGTAAAAGCAATCTGCGTGGGCTTTTGAATTTGTGGGGGGGCTTAAAGCCCCGTTGCGAATTCGTCAATCAAATATCTGCCGTTCTGCTGCTTTAATATCATGTAAAATGATGTTTCGGTTTGATTTGGATCAAAAACAGAATTTTCAGCGGGTATCATTTTTACTTTTGGCTGTGCAATCCATTCGCCGTTAGTGAAGCCCCGTTCGGCTCAATGATCCACTGTACCTATGCTGAAAGGCGTTGCTTTTTTCATGCCGAACACAGAATCATCACCAAAAAAATTGTCTATACAGTTTTGCGTGCAGTATCTTTTTATTTTCTCAAAATCCTGCTGATAAAAAGCCTTAAAAAACCACTCTGTTGTTCTAAAGGGATCTGTCATTTCGCTCAGATCTTTCTCTGTTTCCAATGCGTCGGTTACCGAAACGGTGATATCGTTTCTGTTTTTATCAAAAATGCGATACTCTAATTTGTATAATTCCGTTCCGTAAATGTCATTGATAATACTTGATACGGAACCGAATGCAACATATGTGTTGCTGTCCTTCAAAACAGGCGGCACAATTAACACATCGAAATTCATCGGTTCCGGATTTGATACTATGTTTCGTATTTCCTGACCGATTTCAATTTGATAAGCAAACTCCGAATATCCGTTTAAAAAATTTTATTTCTTCTTTTCGTCCGGAAATCCCTGCCGGTGTGCCCAAAAGCAAAGGAGGGCGCCTGCTGCAGAGATGACCGCCCATAGGAAAATCACCCAATTCCAACCCGCCGCCCGTGCCACCCGATCAAAGCCAAAGCTGGCAAGGGCGCTGCCCACATAGGTGGCGGAATTCAGCAAGCCGGAGAAAAAGGAAATGCGCCCGAACTTTTGATAATGAAGCGGAAAGACAGAAATCAGCAGCATATTAATCCCGTGCATGCAGGCTGTGAGCAAGGCGGAAAGGCCGGAAAAAAGAATCGGCGAGGTGCCCTTTGCCAGCAGCAAAAGCAATGCAAATAAAAACCCGGCAAGAAAAAATACGCCGGCGCATTTGCGTGCCCCCGGTATTTTGCGGTTGTAAACCAGGGCGGCTGTCTTTACCCCTACCACCGACATGATGGGGATGGTAACGGAAATCAGGATGGAGAAGGAGGGGGTCAGGTGATATACTTCATAAAGATATACCGGCGCCCAGGTGGTAATGCCATCCCGGAGGATTCCCTGTAGGATAATGGCGAAGATAACCAATGCTGTAACAGGAATACAAGCGGCAGGTAATTTCTTTTTTTGTTGGGCTTGCCGCGTCTGTTGTTGTGCGGATTCCAATCTGCCGAGCAATCTGTTGATCCGCAGCGACCAGAGCATAGCGGCAAGCAATCCAATGGAGGCGCAGGCATAGAACACGCTGTGCCAGCCGGAGACGGATAATACCAAGGGGACCAGAAAATAAATCCCGATGGTTCCTGCTGAGCCGCCAATGGCGACATTAACGCAGGCGTCTTGATAGTCTTCTTTGTTTAACCGCGACAGCAGCTTAACCATCGGCGGCCACAATAGCGCTGGTGCTCCTCCGTTTACGCCCCATACCAGGCACATTTGCCAGCCGGTGTGGCACAGCGGGAGAGAAAGGTTCATTAGGGTTGTGAGC
>CAKSSZ010000146.1 GCA_934489915.1 uncultured Clostridia bacterium
GGACGGGGTGACCAAGCTGGGGCGGATTCCTTATTCCTCTCAGGAAGAGCAGCAGGTGGAAAATCTGCGAAAGATGTTCATGGCAATGGCAAAAGATATCCGTGTGGTTTTGATTAAGCTGGCTGACAGGCTCCATAATCTGCGTACCTTAAAGAGTATGCCGGAGGAAAAGCAGCGGCAAAAGGCATTGGAAACCATGGAGGTATTCGCCCCCTTGGCGCACCGGTTGGGAATTTCCAGAATCAAATGGGAGCTGGAGGATTTGTCCTTGCGTTATTTGGATCCCATTGCCTATCAGGAAATCATCCATTCCATCAATCAAAAACGCCAGGAGCGGGAGGCCTACCTGGAGGAAATTAAAAATTCAATCAGTGAAAAATTGACCGAATCCGGCATTTCCTTTTATATCGAAGGTCGGGTGAAGCATTTTTACAGTATTTATAAAAAAATGTATTCCCAGCATAAAACATTGGATCAGATTTATGATTTATTTGCCGTGCGGGTGATTGTGGATACGGTGGGGGACTGTTATAACGTATTGGGTATGGTACATGACTTATATAAGCCCATGCCGGGACGGTTTAAGGACTATATTGCAATGCCAAAGGCCAATATGTATCAGTCTTTGCATTCTACTGTGATCGGCGCAAAGGGAACGCCTTTTGAGATTCAAATCCGCACCTGGGAAATGCACCGTACCTCGGAATTCGGTGTGGCGGCGCACTGGAAATATAAAGAGGGCCGCTCCGGGATGAATCAGTTTGATGAGAAAATGAGCTGGATTCGTCAGTTGATGGAAATTCAGCGAGACACCCCGGACGCAGAAGAATTTATGCGCACCCTGAAAATTGATTTGTTTGCAGACGAGGTGTTTGTGTTCACCCCCAAGGGGGATGTGATCAATCTACCTCTTGGCTCTAACCCCATTGATTTTGCATTTGCCATTCATTCGGCGGTGGGGTGCAAAATGCTGGGCGCTAAGGTGAACGGGAAAATTGTTCCGTTGGAGTATAAGCTGCAAAACGGCGATATTGTGGAGGTGATTACTTCTTCCGGCGTGCACGGCCCCAGCCGTGACTGGCTGAAGCTGGTGAAAACCACTCAGGCCAAAAATAAGATCAACCAGTGGTTTAAAAAGCAAAACAGAGAAGAAGATATTGCCCGGGGCAAGGAAGCGATAGAAAAGGAGCTGCGCCGGTTAGGGCTGGACGAGGGAAAGGTCTTTGTAGCTGACATCATAGATCCGATTTTGCGGCGGTTCAGCTATAAGACGATGGAGGATATTTATGCCAGCATCGGTTACGGCGGGATTCCCCTGTCCCGGGTGATTGCCAGAATTCGGGATGAGTATGAAAAGCGGTATCGGGCGGAAGAACCCGTCGCAGTACCCGAGCCGAAGAAAACAGCGCCCCGCAAAAAAACAGCTCCCTCCAGCGGCGTTGTGGTCAAGGGCATTGACAATTGTCTGATCCGTTTTGCCCAGTGCTGCAATCCTATTCCGGGAGATGATATTACCGGGTATATTACCCGGGGACGGGGTCTTTCCATCCACCGTACCGATTGCGTTAATATTCAAAATGCATTGACCAATACCACAGAAATCGGGCGGCTATTAGAGGCTTCTTGGGCGGATGTGCAGGAGGAAACATACAGTGCGGGAATTATTTATAAAGCATATGATCGGGACGGCATTTTGTTGGATATTGCAGCTTTGATGAACGATCAGAAGGTTTCTGTGAAAGCAATCAACGCAAAATCCAATCATGATAACACGGCGGTTGTGGAGCTGGTGGTGGAAGTGAACACACGCCCCGAGCTGGACGCTATTATGAAAAAGCTGCGGAACATGCCCGGTACGATTGAAGTGAAGCGTGCGCTGGAAAAAAAGATGAGTTAGGGATGTGATTGAGTTGGTGATCAGACGGCTGACAGTGGGCAGCTTTGCTGCCAATTGCTATTTGGTGATGGATGACGCCTCAAAAGCCGGATTTGTCATTGATCCGGGGGGAGAAGGCGATCGGATTGTGAAAGAATTGTCCCGTATGGGCATGAAAACCAAGGCGATTTTATTGACCCACGGTCATTATGACCATTTTGCGGGGGTGGATCCGGTAGTGGAATTTACCGGCGCACCGGTGCGGATGAATCGGCATGACGCATGCTGGTACAGTCGGATTCCCTCCTTTTTTGGTTCTGTTCCTGCACCGAAAACTCCCTTGGGAGCTTACCTGGAGCCGGGTGACCTGCTGCGGGCAGGATCCCTTTCTTTGCAGGTGATTGCTGCTCCGGGGCATACGGTCGGTGGATTGTGCTTTTACGGAGACGGGGTGCTCTTTTCGGGGGACTCTCTCTTTTACAGGAGTGTTGGCCGGTGTGATTTGCCCGGGGGGAATTGGGAGGTGTTGCGCTGCTCTATTCAGGAAAATCTCTTTTCCCTGCCGTCGGATACCGTTGTGTATTGCGGTCACGGAGAAAGCACTACCATTGGAAAAGAAAAGGAGAAGAATCCATACCTATGACAGAATTCAATCAAGAACGCCTCCCTTGGGGGCGGCTGACGGGGATTCGCCCGGTGAAACGAGCCAATGTGTTTTTACATCAGGGCTGCACCCGTTTGGAGGCAGAACAAAAATTTGCGCAGGAATTTGGCGCCGATCCGGATCGGTCCCGCCGGGCGGTGGACATTGCATGCCGGGAAAACCGGCTGCTGTCACAAGCCTATCCGGACGGAATCAGTCTGTATATCGGAATTCCTTTTTGCCCCTCCCGGTGCGTCTACTGTTCCTTCATTTCTTTTTCGGTAGAGCGTTCGGCGGATCTGATGGAGCCGTATTTGGCGGCGTTGGAGCAGGAAATTCATGCAGGAGCCGAAATTGTCCGCCGAATCGGGAAACGAATTGAAACGGTATACATCGGCGGCGGAACGCCCACCACGCTATCCGCCCGGCAAATGGAACGGCTTTTACAGGCGGTGCATCGGGAGTTTGATTTGTCCGGCTGCAAGGAATTTACAGTGGAGGCCGGGCGGCCTGATACAGTCACCGAGGAAAAGCTGACGGTGATGAAACACCGGGGCGTTACTCGGATCAGTCTGAACCCGCAGAGTATGAATCAAGAAATTTTGGATAGAATAGGAAGACGACATACTCCGGAGGATATTATCACAGCATTTGCGATGGCGAGAAAGGCAGGCTTTCACCATATTAATATGGATGTGATTGCCGGGCTGCCGGATGAAAGCTATCCGATGTTCTGCCATACCTTGCAGGAGCTGTTTTCCCTGGAACCGGAGGGGATTACGGTGCATACCATGTCTGTGAAGCGTGCTTCCGTGCTGAAACAAAATCAGGAGGAATATGATTTGACAGCACGGGAAGAGGTCGGAAAAATGCTGAATTATGCTTGGTCAGAGCTGGAGCCGAGAGGGTATTTTCCGTACTATCTCTATCGGCAAAAATATATTTTAGGCGGATATGAAAACACCGGATTTGCAAAGCCCGGGAAAGAATGTTTATATAATGTTTATATTATGGAGGAAACCCAGTCCATCCTATCCTTAGGGGCGGGCGGGTCTACTAAAATTGTGGAGGGCGACCGGATTGAACGCATTTTTAATGTGAAGGAGCCTACGGAATATATCAAGCGAGTGGACGAAATGATCGCCCGCAAGCAAAAAATTGAAGCCATCTTAAAAGGCGGAGACAACCGCTGATCAGAAAGGGAGGAATTGTAATGACAAGCGCAGAATTTTTGAATTTGCTTCGGGAAAAGGCGGAAAAGACCGTGCATACTGTAACGCAGAAATCCGGAAAACTGGTGGATGTGACAAAACTGAACTATGCCATCGGTATGGAGGAGGCAGAGCTGAAGAAAAAATATGAGCGTATCGGCAGGATGGTGTTTGAAGCCAAGAACGGAGAAGGGGAGCTTTCTGACGAGATTAATACCCTTTGCGATGATATTTCTCTTTCTTTGGAAAAAATTGCAGATCTGAAAGCCCAGGTTCAGACCATTAAAAATAAAAAAAATTGCCCCCACTGCGGATCTGAAATGCAGGCAGACGCTAAATTTTGCCCGTCCTGCGGCTGCAAAACGGACGATCGGGAATGAAAAAAGAAAATCGGGTACTGCTTTGTGCGGCCTGTAATGCTGCGGTGCAATGCCTGTCGGAGGATGAGGTGGGGGAGGTTTGCGTGATCACCGCCAGCGACGGATCTCTGCAGCGAAAGGTTTTGGTGGATTGCTGCGGGCGGGACGAGGCGTGCGCCTGGGCAGAGGTGTACGGTCGGGGGCTTTGTTACCGGGCATGTGCCGAGGAGAACACGGAAGGTATTACTTTGATGAACGAAAATGCCCGAGAATTGACAGCAGAGCAGCCGGGAT
>CAKSSZ010000147.1 GCA_934489915.1 uncultured Clostridia bacterium
GAATAAGCCACTCGATCGGGGATCGCACGGTAAGCCGTATTGGAATTAATAAAAGTAATACTGCCGCCCCCCTGCTCCTTCATCCGCCGTGCCGCCTCCTCGCACAGCAGAAAATTCCAGCTCATATTGGTATTGATCACCCGCATAAAATCCGTCAGCGGGTTTTCAAATAATTTCATATGCAGCCCCTGATCTGCCGCATTTAACACCAATGCCTCAAGCCGAATCCCTTGCAGATCCATCCGGGCAAACATCTCCTTGACTGCCTCTTCATCTACCGTCCTTTCGTCCAGCAGGGAATCGATCGTATAACCGATGATCCGCACCCGTGGAAAGGCACTGCGATAACGCTGTTCCGCTTCCTTTACCCGGTGTGGATTTCTGCCCGTAAAAAGAACCGTCCATCCCTCACGGGCAAACTTTTCCACAATCGCAACCCCTGTATTAACGCATGCACCGGTCACCAAAACCGTTTTTTCCATCTCCTGTTCCTCCTTTGTCATAGCCGTGCAAACGCCCGTATTAAAAATACGTCATTGCAGTCGAAGCATTTTTTGTAGCTTCTAAAAATAAAACGCTGTTTCCGGCGGTCTGATATCCGTCAGCGCACCGGTATAGTGGCGCAAGGTATGGGATTGATACGGATACTTATCACACGCTTCTTCACACAATTCAATTCCCAAGCCGGGGCGATCCGGAATTTTCATCAATCCGTTTTCATAAGAAAGCTCCTCTGTGGTAATCTCACTGCGATATACCACATCGCTATACATAATTTCCAAAAGGCAAAAATTCGGGCAAGTGGCGGCCAACTGCAAGGTTGCCGCATTTGCCACAGGGCCGGACGGATTATGGGGCGCAAACGGAAGGTATCGGCTCTCCGCCTCTGCCGCTATTTTTTTCAGCTCCATAATCCCGCCTGCATGAGAGATATCCGGCTGAATATAATCCGCCGCCATTTTATCAAACATCGGCCGATAATCCCACCGTGTGTAAAGCCTTTCTCCGGCAGCAATTGCCACGGGTGATTTATCCTTCACCGCCTTTAATGCGTCCAATTGATCCGGCGGCACCGGTTCTTCAAAAAACAGGGGATGGAACTGCTCCAGTTCCTTTGCAATCTGAATTCCGGTGGGAATATTAAACCGACCGTGTCCTTCAATCAGCAAGTCCACATCCTCTCCCACTGCGTTCCGCACAGCCGCCACACAACGCAGCGCACGATCCAGCTCCGCATGAGAAATGGTCAGATAATTCTTTCCGAACGGATCCCACTTCATCGCTGTAACACCGCGTTTTACAGCTTGCTTTGCCTTTTCCCCAAATTCCTCCGGTTCTTTTGCTCCGGCAAACCAACCGTTTACGTAAATCCGCACACGGTCATGAACCTTTCCTCCCAGCAATTGGTACACAGGCACTTGCAAATGCTTCCCCAAAATATCCCACAGTGCCATTTCCACTGCGGATAAGGCAGACATCAGCACAGCGCCGCCTCTCCAATAAGCGTCGCGGTACACGACATACCAGTGTTTTTCAATTTCCAGCGGATTTTTCCCCACCAAATACTCTCTGATATGTTCCACGGCGCCTACCAATGCTTTTTCTTTATATTCCAGCGTCGCCTCACCCACACCGTCAATGCCTGCGTCCGTGTACACTTTAACAAATACCCAATTGGTGCGAAAACAATCTACCACAAACGTCTTAACCTCTGTTACCTTCACAGAAACACCCCTTCCCCCTTGACATTTTAATATCTTTATTATATAATATTTTTTAATACAATAATATAAAAATATTACTTGTTTTATTAGAAATATTATGATTTTGGAGGGATAAGCATATGGAGCTTCCGCAGATCATTGCAACCGGCATTTACCAGTCCAAAACCGCCGTCAAAAACAAAACGATAACCGATAACCGCAAAGTCACCATGTTTGAACTGGAACTGCCGTTGGAGCCGGGCGGTACCTCTTATATTGATCATCAAAGGCAGGTGATTACCCCTTCTCTGGTAATCTGCGCCAAACCGGGGCAGATTCGCCACACCCGCCTGCCTTTTAGCTGCTATTACGTTCATATGATCGTAAAAGACGATGTGCTCAACCGCACCTTATGCCGGCTGCCAACCTTCATGGAGCCGGCTCATCCGGAGCATTACCGTTCCCTGTTTAGCGCCATGTGTGCCCATGCGGGCAGCACCCTGGAAACAGAAGAAATTATGGCGCAAGGGATCCTTTTGCAGCTCATTCACACCCTATACCGGGAATTTGCCGGAAAGCCCGGCGAAATCAGCCAAGAACAGCAGCAGCTGATTGAATCGGTCACTTCATATTTAAAGAATCATTTAACCGCCGATTTATCTCTTTCCACAATTGCTGCACATTCCTCATACAGTCCGGTTTATTTTCATCATTTTTTTAAGAATGCAACCGGGAAAACGCTCCACAGCTATGTGGAGGAATTACGTATCAAAAAAGCGGTCAAGCTGCTGCTGACCACTTCTATGAACCTGACGGAAATTGCATATGCCTGCGGGTTTTCTTCTCAATCCTATTTCAGTTATGCTTTCAAACGGCGCATGGGACTGACCCCCCGTGCCTTTGCCAGAAAGGAATTTCAGCAATACGAACAAATCGCCTCGTCAATTGCCGCAAAAGGCAAGTAATCCGTGATAGATTACTTGCCTTTTGCTTATTTTTGTTCTTGTAAATATCGGGTGGGAGTAACGCCGAATTCCAGCTTAAAGGCACGGCTCAGGCTTTGTACGGAATCGTAATTCAACACCTCTGCAATTTCAGTCAGCGACATCTTTCGGTTCTCCAATAATATTTTAGCGGTTTCCAGCTTCTTTTGCTTAATATAAACCGAAAGAGGAATTCCCATATGCTGCTTAAACAGATGGGACAAATAATTTTCCGTAAAATTCAATGCGTCGGCAATTTCCCGCACGGATTTCACCGAGTAAATATAATAATCAATATATTTGATGATTTTATACACCGTGGCGTTTCCGCAGGCAAGCTCCTTTTCCTGATTCAAGCGTTCTGTTCTCTTTACAAAACAACGATACACCTTCAGCAAAATGAGCTTTAACAGCAACTCAACACTGGGATCCTCCATAGCGGTACGGGAATATAATTCCTGAATTAACATGTCAAATAAATGACGGATTTCGCCCTCTGACCTGACCGTAGTATTGGGAGAGGAAGCGTAAAAATCAGCCGCCTCCCGGAATGGCTCCGGCACCTGCTCCAAACGGAACCCAATACAAATATAGCGCAGTTTTTCATACTGTCCGGCTATGATCTGATGATGTCGGTTTTGAGAGATCACGTGAATGTCGCTGTGCTCCACCCGCATGGGAACGCCATCCGTATAAAAAATACCGGTGCCGGAAATGATGTAGGTGATTTCGTGGCATTTCTGTAAATGATCATAAATCTGCCCGCCCGGCTCTAACACGACTTCACTGATTTGAAACAATTGAATAAAATCCAATACAGTGTGATCCTGTTCAAACCAATTTTCAAAATCAAATAACTTTCCGTTCACACCCTCCACCTGGTTTACACCCTCCTTTTACAATATGGAAACCCAGCAAAAAGGCTGCTCGCTGGCTTTGAGAAGAGCCTCTCGCACGGCAATTGCGGTCACGGTTCTTTCATGAGCAACCTGAATTTCTCCCGTTTGAAAAAACCGGATCAGACCGTCAATAAACCTGCCGAAATAATCGGAGGAAATGATCACCTCCTGTGCGCCGTTGCAGGCGTTGACCAGAAGCAGCCGATGGCTCCAGGTTTTATCGTTACGCTGTACCATATGACATGCTTTCCCGTTTGAAAACTCCACAATAGCGGCAGGATGCTCCCGGTTCCCGGTATACATCACCCGCTTGGCAGGAACATTGATCAGCCGCACCACCGGTTCAATCTGATGAATAATATAATCAGAAAGCTTCCCCGGCCCCTCGCTGTAAATGACCTCAATTTCACTCATATCAATTTGATCCAGTTCCTCGGCAAACCCCAGTGCAGAACTGGAATAGCACTTTGCGCCGGCTCGATCCGCCATAGCAAAAATACGCTCCGCTGTCTCTTTGTCAGGCGCAAAAGTCTTATCAATATAGGTGAGCTTTCCGGAGGACAGAGGAACTTCGCAAAGCACCTCATGCATTTCCGGATTGTCGGGCGAAAGAACAATCAAAACGTCGCTGGCAGCGACAACCTCCTCCGCACTCTCATACACAGGAATCCCGTTCCTTTCTCCCCATTCACGGTTGGTCATACCGCCCAAAGGACTGTCGATCCTTCCGTAAGCGGCACAAACCTTCACCTGCCCGCCGGAACGGTCGCACAACAGTCTCGGATAATTGTTCG
>CAKSSZ010000148.1 GCA_934489915.1 uncultured Clostridia bacterium
GTTTGATATCAACGAGCTGATTCGTCTGGCATTGATTGGCTTTGAAGGGAGAATTACCGAGAAAAAAATTGAAGTCAACGCAGAATTTGCCAGAGAGACAGAAGTCGTGAAAGCCAACCGGGATGATATCTTACGTGTAGTGACCAATTTATTGGACAACGCAGTAAAATTTACGCCGGAGAACGGGAGAATTTTTCTTGCCGTGCGGGAGGACCCCTCCCGTGTTTCGGTGCAGGTGGGCAATAGCGGCGAGCCGGTTCCGAAAGAGGTATTGCGGCACATGTTTGACCGGTTTTATAAGGCGGATTTGTCCCGCGGGATTAATAAAAACGGAACCGGTCTGGGACTGCATATTGTCAAGACCATTTTGGCACGGCACGGGCAAACCATTCGGGTTTCCAGCGACGGGGAACGGGGAACGGTATTTACCTTTACCCTCGACCGGCAAAAATAATTATAAAATTTACAATCTGTTCATATTTTTTTAAAAAATGCGACGTATACTAAAAACAGAATCAAGAGAAACGGAGGATGTTTATGATGGATGACTATAACATGAATGAAAACGGCAGAAATGAATATGAAAATAATCCGATGCCTGAGGCAGATCGGGATCAGAAAGAGACGGCTCAAAATAATCAGCAATTTGCACAGCCTGTGCAGCCGCCGATTGCTCATCAGCCGGCACAGCCGACACAGCAGGCTGCCCAGCAGCCGCCTGTTTTTGGCAGACCCCAAACCCCGCCGATGTATCATACTCCGGTGCAGCGTCCGCCGGTTCCTCAGCACCCTGCTTTTTACACAGAGCATACCAAGAAGAAAAAAGACGGCGTTCGCCTGGCGGCGATGGCACTTGTTGGTGCAATCTTAGGAAGTGTGTTGGGTGCGGGTTTGATGTTAGGCTTGTATGGCGGACGGCGTTTCGCATCCGGCGGCCCGACAGTAAGCTACTATTCCGCTCAGAAAACCGATCAGGCAGATCAGGTGAATGTGAGCAGCGACGACCGCAAGGAAATGAGCGATCAGGAAATTGCCGCTAAAGTAGGCCCGGCAGTGGTTGGCATCAGCAATAATACTACCTTCTTTTCACAGTCGGTAGAGCAGGGCAGCGGATCCGGGATCATCATTAATGCAGACGGATATGTGGTGACTAATAATCACGTGGTAGAGGGCGCTACGGAATTGAAGGTTGTTTTCTCCACCGGTGAGGAATATGTCGCAAAGCTGGTAGGAACCGATTCCCGCACCGACCTTGCTCTCTTGAAAATTGACGGGGACGGGAATTTCCCGTATGCGGTGCTGGGAGATTCCTCCGATCTGGAAACCGGTGAATCAGTGATTGCTATTGGAAATCCGCTGGGAACGGAATTTGCAGGAACGGTGACAAAGGGCGTGGTTAGTGCATTGAACAGAACCATTGAAACGGAAAATGGCGTCAGCCTGAATTTGATTCAGACAGATGCCGCCATTAACCCGGGGAATTCTGGCGGCGCTTTGGTCAATCAGTACGGAGAAGTGATCGGGATCAACTCGGCCAAAATTTCCTCCAGCGAGGTGGAGGGCTTAGGGTTTGCCATTCCTATTAACGAGGCAAAAACGGTCATTGACGATTTGATGGAATACGGTTATGTGCAGGGGAGACCGTTAGTTGGTATTTCCGGTCGGGAAATCACAGCGAACATGGCAAAAGTGTACGGGTTTCCGGAAGGGGTTTATGTTGTTGAGGTATCGCCTTTCTCCGGTGCGGAAAAGGGCGGCATCAAGGCCGGCGATGTGATCGTAAAGGTGGATGGGCAGGAGATTCATTCTGTGGATGATATCAATACCATTCGGGACGAACACAAGGTTGGCGATCAACTGGAATTTGAGGTGAGCCGCAACGGCGAAACCACGACCTTGCAGGTGGAACTGGGTGAGGAAAAACCAACCCAACAGCAATAAAAAAATCAAACAAGAGCAGCGAACCATTTACTTCGCTGCTCTTGTTGATGAAAATGAAACACCCCAACACATGGAGAACATAGCTCTGTGTGTTGGGGTGTTATGATTTACCGATTAAAGAATAATACAAATCAGTCCGCCGTTGCCTTCGTTAATGATTTTTTGCAGCGTTTCCTGGAGCTTGCCCCGGGCGTCCTCCGGCATACGGGAAAGCTTATTTTGCAGACCTTCGTTGACTAACTCATGAAGAGATTTTCCAAAAATGTTGGATTCCCAAATTTTTTGCGGATCAACTTCAAACTCCTCCAGCAGAGAATGTACCAACTCTTCCGATTGTTTTTCTGTGCCTACAATGGGGCTGACCTCCGTTTCGATATTTGCCCGGATCATGTGAATACTGGGCGCCTGAGCTCGCAGCCGCACGCCGAACCGGCTCCCCTGGCGGACGATTTCCGGTTCTTCTAAGGAAAGTTGGTCAATTGAGGGAGAAACAATTCCGTATCCGGTGCGGTTCACCTCTTCCAGTGCGGCAGCAACCTTGTCGTACCGGCGTTTGGTATCGGCCAGTGTTCTCATCATTTGCAGCAGACTGTATTCGTCTGCTACCTGAGTGCCGGATTGTTCGCTGAGAATTTGATAAAACAGATCCTCCCGCATGACTGCGTCCGCACCGATTTTGCCGTTTGCCAGATCAGCGCGGGAAATACTGATATCCCGCAGTACGTCGCAGCTTTTTAAGTGATCCACTGCCCGGTAAACATCGCTGATCTTAGAAGCGGCAGAGACCGAATCGGCTGCCGCACGGTATAGCTCCTGCTTGACCGGGTGATCGGCATCCAATGCTTCTACCCATTTTGGGAAATAGAAGGAGATTTCCACTGCGGGGAATTCAAACAGAACGGATTTCATAATCTGATTAATATCCTCAAGCTCCATTGTGGCGCAATTCACCGGCAGTACCGGGGTGTGGTATTGCTGCTCCAATTCTTGCTTCAGGGCAATGGTGTCAGGATGGTCGGGGTGGGTGGAGTTGAGCAAAATGACAAAGGGCTTTTTGATTTCCAGCAGCTCTGCCGCCACACGTTGTTCCGCCTCTAAATAATCTTCCCGTGGGATTTCATTGATGCTTCCGTCGGTCGTGACCATCAGCCCAATGGTGGAATGGTCGCAAATGACTTTTTTGGTACCCAATTCTGCGGCTTGGGCAAAGGGGATAGGCTGCTCAAACCAGGGGGTAGACACCATGCGGGGTTGTTCGTTTTCGATGTGTCCCAAAGCGCTTGGAACAATGTAGCCGACGCAATCAATTAACCGGACGTGAAACACGGAATTTTCTCCCAAACTGATTTCCACTGCTTCATTGGGAACAAATTTCGGCTCGGTGGTCATGATTGTTTTGCCGCCGGCGCTTTGGGGCAGCTCGTCTCTGGCTCTTTCCCGCTGGTATGCGTTTGCGATGTTGGGCAGAACCAGGGCGTCCATAAACCGTTTGATAAAGGTTGACTTTCCCGTCCGCACCGGCCCCACCACCCCCACGTAGATGTTGCCTTCTGTTCGCTCCGCGATATCCTGATAAATGCTCATTGCCGTTCCTCCTTGTACTGGTTGTTTGTATATGCATATGACAAGGAGGGCGGTTTTAGAACTTTCCCTGTTTTCTATTGAATTTGAATGTCGTCCAGACTCAGCTCTTCTTCCTCTTCTTCTATGGTTTCTTCGGTAGGATCATGCTTTAACACCACTAAAAGCAGTGCGGTAACTACCGTTCCGGCAGCGAGAGCCAATAAAAACCCTCCCGGATTTGTCATGGCAGGAACAATAAACAGCCCGCCGGACGGAACGGGTGAACCAACGCCCAGCAGCATAATAATGGCTCCGCCGACTGCTGCCCCGATGGAGCAGGACGCAATAACCCGAATGGGATCTACTGCCGCAATGGGAATAACGCCTTCTGTAATCATGCAAATGCCCATGGGAAAAGCAACCTTAATATTATCTGTTTCCCGCTTGGTATATCGGGAGCGCTTGATCAGCCAGCTTAACGCCACACCGAAGGGGGGCACCATGGAGGCGCAGATTTTTACGGCTTCCGGACCGTATACGCCGTCTGCTAAAAGTCCGTCTGCGAAGAGAGAGGCTACCTTGTTGACAGGTCCACCAAAGTCAAATGCTGCCATAGCGCCCATAATTGCGCCGAACACAGCTTTAGAACCGCCCTGCATATTGACCAGGAAGTTCTCCAATGCCCGGCTGCCTGCTGCAATGGGGCCGCCGATCAGGAAAAAGAGAATCAGCCCGACCACAACGGAGGACAGCAGGGGCAAAATCATCATGGGCATCAGTCCCTGTGCCCAGGCAGGAACGCGCAGATGATTTTTTAAATATTGTACCAGATAGCCGGATAAA
>CAKSSZ010000149.1 GCA_934489915.1 uncultured Clostridia bacterium
CGTCTAATCATGCCACCAATTGAATTACAGCAGCAATTTGCTTCCTTCGTTGAACAAGTCGACAAATCAAAATTTGAAATTAAGCAAAGCCTTGAAAAGTTAGAATTACTAAAAAAAGCGCTAATGCAAAAATATTTTGGATAAAAATTATGGTTGAAGGATGGTGGTACATATTATAAAAGGAGTGTATCACTATGAAAGAAAGAATTATCACAGAAATTAAACAGGCAATGTTACAAGACTTGGACAATGCACAAATGATGTTACTGGATCAAGTGCTTGAAAAAGCACTTTGGAGAAAAGAAATCATTGATTGCAGCGAAAGCCGCACTGAGGGTAAAAATAACAACGCCGAATTGCTTGAAATGTTTTTATCTGCCAAGCGTGTTGAAGGGTGCAGTGAAAAAACCTTGCGATACTATAATGCAGCGATAGGAAGGTTTTTAGCCCTAACGGAAAAGCATGTTATGCATGTAACAACCGATGACTTGAGAAATTACCTTTCCAAGCATCAGCAAGTGAATCATTGCAGCAAAGCAAATATTGATAACATCAGGAGAATTTTATCCAGTTTTTTTGCATGGCTCGAAGATGAAAACTATATTTTAAAAAATCCTGTTAGGCGTATCCATAAAATAAAGACGGTGAAAACGGTAAAAGAAACCTATTCGGATGAAGCACTTGAAATGATACGGGATCATTGCAGGTCGCTGAGAGACTTAGCTATGATTGATATGCTGTCATCTACCGGCATGAGAGTCGGTGAGCTTGTCAGGCTAAATATATCTGACATTGATTTTGAAAACCGAGAATGTGTGGTATTTGGCAAAGGGAACAAGGAAAGACCTGTATATTTTGACGCAAGAACGAAAATTCACCTTAAAAATTATTTGGAGAGCAGAACAGATTCCAACCCTGCACTATTTGTATCGCTGCTCAAGCCTCATAACCGTTTAGAAATCAGCGGTGTTGAAATACGAATACGAAAAATCGGCAGGGAACTTGGGCTTGAGAAAGTGCACCCGCACAAATTCAGAAGAACTCTGGCCACACGAGCAATCGACAAAGGAATGCCGATTGAACAAGTACAAATGTTACTTGGTCATGCTAAAATCGATACAACAATGGAATATGCAATGGTAAGCCAAAATAATGTAAAAATATCTCACCGAAAATATATTGCTTAAAATTCAAATCCCGATTTATCGAGATGTTTGGAACAGAAACAGAACATGATAAATGGCATTGTGGTACCGTTAGCGATGTGGCAGATGTTTGCGTTGGAGTGGTAATCAAACCTACACAGTATTACACCGATGTAGGCATTCCTGCATTCCGATCATTAAATATTGGTGAAATGTGCGTGAATGATGCAGATTGGGTTTATTTTACGGAGGAAGGTCATCAAAAAAATCAGAAGTCTGTTATTCGTAAAAATGATGTCCTTGTAGTGAGATCCGGCGCTCCAGGAAAAGCATGTGTGGCAACAGAAAAATACGCAGGTTACAATGCTGTTGACATTATTATTGCACATCCTGATAATGAAAAAGTCAATTCTGTTTTTCTTGCGGCATTTACTAATATGCCCCATGGCATGAACCAGATTCGTGCTAAAACTGGTGGTGCGGCTCAACAGCATTTTAATGTTGGAGAATATAAAGCTATGCGTCTAATCATGCCACCAATTGAATTACAGCAGCAATTTGCTTCCTTCGTTGAACAAGTCGACAAATCAAAATTTGACTGCATCAAATACCATAATTATTTAGAAAGGAGCCTGAATTATGACCAATTTTGATTTCCTGAAATTCGAACCGAAATTTGCCGCATTCAGTGATGTGGCTATTTCCGCTGAGAAGATATTGAATATCGACATTGCTGCGTCTGTGCTGAATTGTCGCAGAGCGATGGAATTTGCAGTCAAGTGGATGTATTCGGTTGACAAGGATTTGGAAATGCCTTATGACACCACTCTGGTAGCCTTAATGAGCACCGAGGAGTTTCGTGATGTTGTAGGGAGTGATCTTCTTTTCAGAATGACATATATCCGCAAACGGGGAAACGAAGCGGCTCATTCAGGAAACAAAATTTCTCTTGAACAAGCAAAGCTTTGTATAGAAAACCTCTACATATTTATGGATTTTGTGGCTTGCTGTTACTGCAAAAAATATAACGATATTATAACCCCCTTTGATAAAACACTTCTTGAAAATCCGGGTGAAGATGTTACAAACAAGCAAAAGGAACTTGATTTTGAGAAATTAATTACGGAAAACAAGGCGTTAAGAGACGAGCTTACCGCACGCCGTGCCGAGCAGCAACAGACCTATGTTCCCAAGCCCCTTGACTTGTCCGAGTATAAAACCCGAAAAATATATATTGATACAATGCTTTCCGAAGCCGGCTGGGTTGAGGGGAAAAACTGGGTAAATGAGGTTGAACTGCCCGGTATGCCGAATAAATCCGAGGTGGGTTATGCCGACTATGTGTTATATGACGATACTCACAAGCCTTTAGCAGTAATCGAAGCAAAAAGAACCTGCGTTGATGTGTCAAAGGGCAGACAGCAGGCAAAGCTTTATGCCGATATTATAGAAAAGCAATGCGGCAGACGGCCGGTCATATTCTTAACCAACGGATTTGAAACAAGAATAGATGACGGGAAATACCCCGAAAGAAAAATTGCTGCTATTTATTCAAAGCGTGATTTGGAAAAGCTTTTCAATCTTCGCCGAATGAGGACAAGCCTTAAGAATGTGATGGTCGATCAAGAGATTGCAGGGCGATATTATCAGGAGGGCGCTGTCAAGGCGGTTTGCAACGCATTTGACAAGAAAAATCGCAGAAAAGCACTGCTTGTTATGGCAACAGGTTCCGGTAAAACAAGAACGGTCATTGCACTTTGCAAGGTTCTTTTAGAACACGGCTGGGTCAAAAACATTCTGTTCTTGGCAGACAGAACCTCGCTTGTTACTCAGGCAAAACGTGCATTCGTCAATTTGCTGCCCGATTTATCTGTTACTAACCTGTGCGAAGAAAAAGATAATTTTACGGCGCACTGTGTGTTCTCGACTTATCAGACTATGTATCATTGTATAGACGAAGTAAAAGACGAGGAAGGCAAGCTCTTTACAAGCGGTCATTTTGACCTTGTGATCTGTGACGAGGCTCACCGCTCCGTTTATAATAAATACAGGGATATTTTCAACTATTTTGACGCACCGCTTGTAGGTCTTACAGCGACACCGAAAGATGAAATCGACAAAAATACTTACGAAATTTTCGAACTGGAAAAGGGTGCGCCCACCTATGGCTATGAACTCAGCCAAGCAGTAAAAGACGGATATCTGGTTGACTATATGTCGGTAGAATCAAAGCTGAAATTCATGGAACAAGGCATTACCTATGAGGAATTAACAGATGAAGAAAAAGAAGAATATGAAAACTTATTTGAGGATCAAGACGGAGAAATCCCCGAAAGAATCAGTTCTTCCGCTCTGAACAAATGGATATTCAATCGGGATACAATCCGTCAGGTTTTAAATATTCTCATGACCGACGGAATCAAAATTGAATATGGCGAAAAACTCGGAAAAACCATCCTATTTGCAAAAAATCACCTCCATGCCGAGAAAATACTCGAGGTTTTCAATTCCGAATATCCGCATCTGAACGGATTCGCAAAGGTGATTGACAACAAAATCAACTATGCGCAAAGCTTGATTGATGAATTTTCCGATCCTAAAAAGCTCCCGCAGCTTGCCATTTCCGTGGATATGTTAGACACAGGGATTGATGTGCCGGAGATTTTGAATCTCGTGTTCTTTAAAAAGGTGATGAGCAAGGCAAAGTTCTGGCAGATGATCGGCAGAGGAACAAGACTTTGCCCGGAGCTGCTTGACGGTGAGGATAAAAACAAGTTTTACATTTTTGATTTTTGCGGAAATTTTGAATTTTTCAGAATGAACAGCGGAAAGCCTACGGCAAATCAGATGACGCTTCAGGGGGCGATATTCAATCTGAAATCGAAAATTATTTTTAAGCTTCAGGATATTGCTTATCAGACCGAAGCTTTGATTGCCTTTCGGAACAGTTTAGTTTCTGAAATGATAGCAAAAGTCCGCGAACTCAACAAAGAAAATTTTGCAGTAAAGCAGCATCTCAAGTATGTGGAATTATACGCAAATGAAGAAAATTATGCATCGCTTACCTATGAAGATACATTCATGATTAAGGAGGAACTTGCTCCGCTCATGATCCCTGATGATGACGAGGCAAGCGCCGTGCGTTTTGATGCGCTCATGT
>CAKSSZ010000150.1 GCA_934489915.1 uncultured Clostridia bacterium
CTGATAACCTGACCGTGAAGGACGGCAACTGGCAGATCACCGCCTACGGAGACGCCGTTCATGTGAACGACACCTTCCGTATGACCGGCGGAACCGTAACGGCTGAGGCGGAAGGGGACGGCATCGACTCCGAATCCATTGTGGAGATCACCGGGGGAACCCTGGCCGTCACCACCACCCGGGAGCCTGCCAAAATCGCCAAAAGTACCGACCCGATGGAAGGGGATGAGGTTACCTTTGACCGTTCCTCCAAGGGAATCAAGGCGGATTGGATGATGGTGATTTCCGGCGGCACCGTGACAGTCAATGCTGCTGACACAGCCGTACACTGCCTGGATGAAATTGACCTGACCGGCGGGAAGCTCACCCTTGCCTCCGCTTACGGAAAAGGCGTTTCCGGTCACGGGAATGTGACGGTAGACGGAGCGGAAACCGCCCTGGAGGTGACCCAATGCACCGAGGGGCTGGAAAGCAAGAAAACCCTGACCGTCAATGACGGCACCCTTACTGTTGTGGCATCGGACGATGCCCTCAACGGCGGCGGTACCCAAGGGATCCAAATGGGGAATCCGCCAAGCGGGAACCGACCGGGCATTGGGGAGCGGCCTGACATGAGCGAACGTCCCGACATGAGCGAACAGCCCGACATGAGCGAACGTCCCGACATGGGCAAACAGCCTGACATGGGCGAGCAACCCAACATGGGCGAACAGCCTGACATGAGTGAACGTCCCGACATGGGCAAGCGACCTGACCCTGAACGCCTCTACCCGGACAGTGGAGCGGGGCGGGCGGGAAATTACTTTGTCCGCAAAGGAATATGACATTTTAGAATATATGATTTACAACAAAGGGGTGGTATTATCCCGGGAAAAAATTGAAAACCACGTCTGGAATTTTGATTACAGCGGCGGCACCAATGTGGTGGACGTATACATCCGGTACCTTCGGAAAAAGATTGACGATCCCTTCCCCACCAAGCTGATTCAAACTGTTCGGGGCTTTGGCTACCGGCTGCGGGAAGAGAGGGAAGAAGCATGAAGCATACCGTCCGATTTAAAATCACCCTATGGTACACCCTGGTCATGCTCCTGATCTCTGTTGGGGTGTTGGCTGTGATGACAGCGGTCAGTAAGTCCGCCATGATGCGGGAGCTGGAGCGGAAAACGGAGCGTTCCGTGACGGCATTTGCCCATCGGGCAGAGGGACCGGAGGGGGTGGATCGGATTCCCCCGTTTGGATTTTTTGAACAAGGGGTGCAGCTGACCGTTTTGCGGGAGGACGGCGAGCTGATCGCCGGTACTCCGCCTGTTGCATTGGACAGCACCCCCTTGGAGGACGGCACTCTGCGCACCGTTTCCACAGAGGCAGGGGAGTTTTTGGTGCAGACCAGGCGGATCATGTTCCGGGATAAAAGCTTTGGATGGGTGCAGGGCTTTGCTTCTGTTTCGGATCAAATGCTCGCCCTCCGCTCCGCTATGCGCACCAACCTGCTGCTGACCCTGATTTTTATCATATTGGCGGCCTTCGGGGAGTATTTTATTATGGGGAAGTCGCTCTCCCCCGTGCGGAAAATCAGCCGTACTGCCCGGGAGATCACAGAAAGTCAGGATCTTTCCCGGAGAATTCATATCGGAAAAGGGCAGGATGAATTTCACACCCTTGCCAACCTGTTTGACCGTATGCTGGATCAGATTGAAGAAACGGTTGAGCGGGAAAAACAATTTACCTCGGACGCCTCCCACGAGCTGCGCACCCCGGTGGCGGTCATTCTGTCGGAATGTGAATATATGACCGACTGCGCCAAAACCGCAGAGGAGCTGACAGAATCCGCCGCAGCCGTTAAGGTGCAGGCGCAGAAAATGTCTCACTTAATCTCCCAGCTGCTCACCCTCTCCCGTATGGATCGCAACACGCTGCAAACCGCCTTTGAATCGGTGGATTTCAGTGAGCTACTGGAGTTTGTCTGTGACGAGCAGGAGGAAATTCAATCCGGCTCTGCCATTGCCCTCACCCGCAGCATTCCGCCCGGGATTCCCGTCCGGGGCGATCGGGGGCTGCTGGCGCGGCTGTGCATTAACCTGATCGCCAACGCCTACCGTTACGGCAAGGAGAACATCACCGTCTCTCTGGCAGAGGACGATCAAACGGTCACCCTCCGGGTGCAGGACGATGGCATCGGCATTGCGCCGGAGCACCTTGCAAAGATCTGGGATCGGTTTTATCAGGTAGATCCCTCCCGTTCGGCAAATCAGGACGGGAGCCTGGGGCTGGGGCTTTCCATGGTGCAGTGGATCGCCCAATGCCACGGGGGGCGGGCAGAAGTGGAAAGCGTGCCGGGAGAAGGCAGCGTCTTTACCGTGGTTCTGCCCAAAGCAGAACAATGATTCGTGAAATTCTTTACAAAAAAGGAGCCGCCGTATCCCCCAAGGGTACGGCGGCTCCTTACGCTTCCAACACAAAACAGATTGCGTCCGCCCCGGTTTCTTTTATTCTTCCTCCCCATTGCTCATGGTTGCGGAATGCTCCTCATACGTTTCGGTAAAAATATGGCTGCCGTCCTGCTTGACCTCATCGGTATGATAATACAGATAAGAGTGCTTTTCCGGCAGAAGAGCCGCTTTAATGGAAGCAATGCCCGGGTTGCAAATCGGCCCTACCGGCATCCCGGGGTTTTGATAGGTATTATAGGGGGAGTCCACCTCCAGGTCAGAATAAAGCACCTGATCCATATCATACTTCCCCTGAGAGCAGGCATATACCACCGATGCGTCAATTTGCAGGGGCATATCCTCCCGGATCCGATTATAAATCACGCCGGCAATGGTTGCCCGCTCGCTGTCCAGCTTGGACTCCCGCTCCACCAAAGATGCCACCGTAATGATATCAAAGAAGGAGTACTCCGAGGGGATGTTTTTCAAATTCTGATAATGCTTTTCAAATTCCGCCAGCATGGTATCAATTAAAATGTGAGCGTCCGTGTCCGAGTCAAAGTGATAGGTTTCCGGGAACAAAAAGCCCTGGAGCTTATGGGTAACTTCCCGGTCGGCAGGGATTTCCTTGATAAATTCATAAGGAAAGCTGCCGTTGTCCAGCTCCTGATAAAACTCCTCCTCCGTACAGATCTCATTGGCAACCGCTTTGTCGCAGATCTGCTCTACAGAATACCCCTCCGGCACCAAAAAAGCAAAGCTTTCCTTCTGAGCGCCCTGGGTGGCAAGCACCCGCACCACGTCATCCAGGCACCAGCCCGTATCCAACGTAAAGGTGCCGTACTGCAAGGGACCGTGCTCCGAATGCGCCACCTTCCACCTAAACAGGAAGGTGGAACGGATGACCCCCGCCTTTTTCAGCTCCTTTGCCATCTGCCCGACGGTGGAGCCTTCCTCAATCACAACGGTGACCTGCTTTTTGTCTACCGAGGTATGGCGGTTGTACTCCCGCACCATACCGCCTGCCCAGATCAGCACAAGCAGTAAGATGACCGCCGCTGCGGTCAAAATTCCAATTTGCGTTTTTTTCATCTTCATCGTATTCTCCTATCCGCCCCTGCTTTTTTGATTCAAGAAGCAAAGGCTCCATAGGCATTATATCATACTTTTCACTCAATTTCAACTATTTTCTTTTTTCCCTTCCAGATCACGGAAAACGGCCGGGCAGCTTTGGCTGCACCGACCGTTTCAAGCCGTATCAAATTATTTCTTTTTACCGCCTCTGCACATTGCCCAGAAGGGGCCTGCAATAAAGACGGAGGAATAGCAGCCTGCAATCACACCGATGATGATGGGCAGGGTAAATTCCCGCAGGGAGTCCACGCCCATGAAGAAGAGCAGGACAACGGTCAGCAAAGTGGTCACCGTGGTATTGATGGAACGCCCCATGGTGCTCCAGATGCTCTCGTTGACCAAATCGCTCATGACCGTCTTTTTGGTTGCCATTTTTCTCCGCTCACGAATCCGGTCAAAGACCATGATGGACGCGTTGATGGAGTAACCCAGAATGGTTAAAATCGCCGCAATGAAGGAAGAATTCACGGGGATTCTCAACAGAGAATAGAAGGTGAGCATGATCAGAACGTCATGAATCAGCGCCACCACCGCTGCGATACCGGACATCAATTCAAACCGGACAGAGATATAGATCATCATCAATACAACGGTGATCAGGCACAGCAGGAAGGAACGCCGGAGCATTTCTTTCCCAATGGTTGCGGTTACGTTGCTGATGGAAATCTGTTCAGCTTCAATGCCGTACTTATCGGTCAGAGCCTTTTTCTTTATTTACAGCTCTGTGCTGTTG
>CAKSSZ010000151.1 GCA_934489915.1 uncultured Clostridia bacterium
GGTCGAACTCATGCGCTCTGTCGCTTGCAGAATCCCCGCCCTTTCCCCTTTTCGCACTCGGAAGGCGACAGCCTTTCCTCGTGCTGCAAAGAATAAATTTTCTGCGATTCTGCTAAGCGCAGAGTCAGAGAGTTTTGAAAGAGCAAATTTTTTGTAAGCCAAGGCAAAAGCGCAGGCAATCCTGCCGGATTGACGAGCAGTTTAACAAAGGATTGCGGAAAATTTGCCATTCAAAACCGCATGGGGTTCAACCCTCTTAAGCCTACGGGGGCTGGAGAAGGTGAATTTGCACACAATCGGTTTCCGTTGCGGGTGTGTGAATTCAGCGAAGGCGACGAAGAGTTCGGAGCTCTGAGCGGCCTTTGGAAGCCCCCGGACGAGCGCTACAGACATCATTGGTCTGAACACAGCCGGGACAGGGGGTATCAGGGGGTCTCCCCCCTGATAAAAAAGATTGCAGAACCTGCAAGTTTGTAGAAACTTAATCAATAGTTGTGAAAACCAGCTGAAACAGCTACAAAAAAACAGTAAGAGGAGGCACAACATGGACTGGGACAGGCTACAGGACGGCTACGACCGTTTAAGACGGGGGCGCTCCTCCCCGCCGGAGGCAATTTGCCCTTTTTGCGGAGCGGGCATTTACCCTGACGAAGAGGCGTATTTTTCTCCTCGGGGATGGGTGCATGAGGATTGCCTGTGCGATCGGCTCAACGAAGTATGGCGGGCAATGCGGCCGGAGGAAAAGCTGCTGTTATTAGAAGGAGGGACGAGCCTTGGCGAGGCCGGTGAGAGATGGATTTGATTATTTTCCTTTGGATGTGGATTTCTTTTCCGATCCGAAGATCAGAGGAATCATTGCCCATTATGGGACGGATGGGGTCGTTGTCTATTTGTATCTTGTTTGTGCGGCGTTTCGGGACAAGGGCTATTATGCTGCGATGAATGAGGATCTGGTGGACGGCATGCTGCTGGATCTGAAAATGAAAGAGGATCGGTGGCGGGAGATTTGCAAATTTCTGTTAAGCCGCAAGCTGATTGACGGGGAACTGATGAAGCAGGGGGTGGCTTCCTCCCGGGGAATGCAGCGGCGGTATCAGGAGATGATCCGCAGTCGGGCAAGAAAAAAATCGGTGAAGGTGAATCCCTCCTACTGGCTCCTGCCGCCGGAGGAGACGGAGGAATTCTTAAAAATCAACCTGATGGCAGGAGAGGAGGAGACGGAGGAAGGGGGGGAGGATTTTTCCGGGAATCACGGAAGTAAATCCGGGATGAATGAGGATAAATCCGGGAATAACGAGGGTAAATCCGGGATTTATGACACAAAGAAAAGAAAAGGAAAGGAACAGAAAGCAAAGGAAAGGAAAGAGAGTGCGCTTGCGCGCGAGCCCTCGCCCCCGTTGCTCGGTGAATTTCATAATATCTCCCTGTCAGAAGAGCAGCTGGGGCAGCTGCAGCAAAAATTCGGGGATTGGCAGGAACGGATTGATCGGCTGAGCGTTTATTTGGCGGTTTCCGGAAAGCGTTATCAGAATCACTATGCCGTCATTTTGAAATGGGCAAGGGAGGACGAGGAGCAGAAAAAGAAAGAAATGGCACAAAAGGGGACGGGGTCTAACTGTGAGATGAGCGAGGATGAGGCTCTGGTACAGAAAATCTACGAAAAACGCCTGGCAAAAAAGAGACGTTAAGGGACGGAAAGGGAGCGTTAAGGTGAAACGAAAACAATTTACAAAACAGGAAATTCGCTTTATGCGCAGCTATCACAGAGAGCTGACGGTGGGGGACATGGCACGGAGGATGGGACGGCGATTTGACAGTGTTTACGGGTATTTAAAGCGGCATAAGCTCAAGGCTCTTTACGCTTATGACCAGATGCCGGAGCTGCGACGGGAGATCACCAATACCACTCGGTTTTTGCTGTGCGTCAGCCATTTTGAGGGGTATTCCTGGAAGGAGCTGTGCGATTTGTTTGCATTAAACCCCCTTTGCGTGCGGCGAATGGTGCGGGATATGTATGAGAGCGGGGAATATCGGTGTCATTTGGAGGTGTTTCAGGATTGCAACCCGGCGGCATATGCCCGGGGGGCGGCACGGGAACGGGAGGCATTGGCATGACGTTACAGGAGCTTTCACAGCTTTATTACTTAAAACGGGAGATTGCGCAGGATCGGGAGCGACTCCGGCGATTGGAGCCGGACGGGGATTCTGCGGCGGTGCTGTTCCGGCTGATCGGGCAGAAGCGGCAGCGGCTGATCCGGGAGCGGGTGCGGCTGGAGGAATTTATTCAAGGCATTGAGGACAGCGCCACCCGGCAGATTTTTTCCCTTCGGTTCGGGGAGGGGCTGTCCTGGCTCCAGGTGGCGCTGCGGGTGGGCGGCGGCAACACGGAGGATGGGGTGAAAAAGGCTTGCTATCGGTATTTGCGAAAGTGCGGGTGAGACATCGGCGCAGTTTTTAGAAAGTTGTCCCGAATGTCCCGGCGGGGTGTGGTATACTGGATACAGAGGGTGAGGAAAACGCCCTTTTCGGTGCCGGACGGAATCATGGCCGGCGGTTGGGATGGCGGTGTATCATTCGATTTTTATCGGCGGGGAGGACTTGCGGGGTATGGCAGATCAATCAGAAACGATGCAGCAGCTGGCGGAGACAATCATCCAACAGGGGACGCTCCCGCAGGAGGGAGAGGCGTCTCTGAAGGCGCTGAGTGTAGCGGGGCTGGTGAAGAGTGCTGTCCAAGGGAACGTTTCCGCCTTTGCCAAGTTAGAGCAGCTGTTGGGAGAGGATGGCACAGGTGCGCCGGAGGGGCAGTTTTCTCTGCCGGCTGCAATGGTGGCGGAGCCTTTTTTAAAGGTCTACCGGGATATTTTGGCGGGGGGACACGACGAGTACCTGCTTTACGGCGGGCGGGGGTCAACCAAGTCCTCCTTTGTATCCATGGTGCTGCTGGAGCTGCTGATGACCCGCCCGGCGACCCATGCGGTGGTGTGCCGCAAGGTGAAGGAAACCCTGCGGGACAGCGTATATGCCCAGATCCAATGGGCGATTGGAGCGTTGGGGTTATCGGGAGTATTTTCCTGCAAGGTCAGCCCTTTGGAGATCGTTTATAAGCCTACGGGGCAGAAGATTTTCTTTCGGGGGGCGGACGACCCGGGCAAGCTCAAATCCATTAAGCCTGCTTTTGGCTCCATCGGCATTTTGTGGTTTGAGGAGCTGGATCAATACGGGGGTGAGGAGGAGATCCGCAGCATTGAGCAATCGGTGCTGCGGGGGGCGGATCGGTCGGTGGTGTTCAAGACCTTTAACCCGCCCCAGACCAGTCTTTCCTGGGTGAATCAGTATGCCAAGCGCCCCAAGCCCTCCCGGATGGATCACCACAGCACCTATTTGGAGGTGCCGCCCGAGTGGCTGGGCAAGAAGTTTTTGGAGGATGCGGCATTTTTGAAGGAGGCAAACCCGAGAGCCTACGAGCATGAATATCTGGGCGTTGCCAACGGAACCGGCGGGCAGGTGTTTGATCATGTGACTCTGCGGGAGATTCCGGATGGGGAGCTTGCCGGGTTCGACCGGATTTACCGTGGGATCGACTGGGGGTGGTACCCGGATCCCTTCCGGTATGTTGCCCTCCATTATCAGGCCAACGAGCGGCGGATTTTTCTGTTTGATGAGATCAGCGGGAACAAGCTGCCCAATGAGAAGATCGGGGAGCTGCTCCGTTCTCACGGTGTGGGCGGCGGGGACAGAATCACGGCGGATTCCGGCGGGGAGGGGCCCAAGTCCATTGCCGATCTGAAAAACAGCGGGTTTTATCTGCGGGCGGCTCGGAAGGGCCCGGGGAGTGTGGAATATTCCATGAAGTGGCTGTCCTCCCTGACCGAGATTGTGATTGACCCGGTACGCTGCCCAAAAGCGGCGGAGGAGTTTTTGCACTATGAATATGAGCGGGATCGGGAGGGGGCTGTGATGAGCGGCTATCCCGACCGGGACAACCACTCGATTGACGCGGTGCGGTATGCGCTGGAGACGGTTTGGAAGAGAAGGGGGCAGTAGGGGGGAGCCCCCCCAACTGCTTTGACCGCAGGGCAAAGTGGTGCCCCCTTTTCGGCTGTGCTCTGAGACATTTTGAAAAAATGTCAGGCTTTTGCAAAAAGCCGTAAGCCGAAAGCGATTTGTGAAAGATAGAAAGCAGTTTTAGTTGGTTTTCTCAACCATTGATTAAGTTTTTACAAACTTTCAGGTTCTTCAATTATTTCTTCAGGGGGGAG
>CAKSSZ010000152.1 GCA_934489915.1 uncultured Clostridia bacterium
GTGCATAACCATAATATAGCTCACAACCGTAAATTAACTTCATTCCCCTATAATCTTCAACACATTTAAATGCTTTGGGAAATGCCTGCACACATCCCATATCGGTAATAGCAACTGCAGGCTGCCAATCCTTTCTAGCAGCATTGATATAATCCTCAGCAGTGTTCACACTGTAAAACCTTCCCATATTTGTATGCACGCTCAATTCCACTCTTCTTTGATTCATTTTCACTGCCCCCTATCTCAAATTACATTTTTGCCTAAAATCATTTGTCATTATTATTTTACAAGATGAAATGCGACTTTTTTGGCGCATAAAAAAACAGAGCCAAAATCCGCTTTCGTTTTTGACTCTGCCTTTGCTGCGCCATACCGGCTGCATTCTTTATTTAATCAATCATTGCTCATTGTTTCTATAAAAGCACTACCGTTGTGGTCAAACCGCTGTGGCAAACCACGTTACCGTCTGCAATTTTGCAGTCAAAGCCGCGGTTTTTTACACTCGGCCTACGCAGACCGCCCACCGTCTCTATACGAACCGAAACCTTTTTTTCGCCGTTTTCAAAGCTTGCGCAAACATCGGTAATTGTCTCTATCCGGCAGGGCTTGATTACAACAGTATCCTTCGATAAAATGCGAATCCCCGCCAAATACTCCATAAACCAGGAAGCAACCCCGCCGAATGCCGAATGGTTCAGAGAATAATTCCGCTCGCAGCCATCCTGCTGCCGGATCCCACGGTCGGTTTCCACATACTCTGTAAACTTTTCCCACAGTCCCGTTGCGCCCTGCTTTACAATGTTGCCGTAGCCGGGGTGGGTTTCCGATATGATCATCCCATATGCCAGATCGCCCCTGCCGAACTCCGCCAGCGCCCGAAAGACCGGCCGGTATCCCAAAACGCCGCAGCGCATGTGATTCCCGTCCCGCTCAATGATACGAACCAACTCGGCAAACGCTTCTTTCGGCGCTTCAAACAGTCCCAGGTCAAGGGTCAGGGCTTGCGCAGTCTGGGTTTTGACGGTGACCCCATTGCCGTCAATGTACTTCTTTTTATAACTGTTTTCCAACCGGTTCAAAAGTGCGTCGATCCGCTCTGTTTGTGACCCATCGCCGCACAGGAGAAAAAGCTGCCTTGCCTTTCTCAGAATTTCTATGCTGATGAGGGTGTCGGTAAGTTCCACCGGGGTGGAGCAATCCCGATCGCCCGCCCCGCCTGCTTCGCACCAATCAGGGAGACCGTAACAGATCAGTCCGTCCCCGTTCACCTGCCGCTCCAGATAGCCGATCCACCTTTCAATTGCGCCGAGGGTTTCCAAAACCGACTCTTTTTCCCCCGTATACCGGTAAATCAAATACGGCAGCTCCACCAAAGCCTTATCCCACTGCGGGCCGTGCCATTTCCCATATCCCCAGCCGCCGGTGGGAACAATGCCGGGCAGCTCGCCGTCCTCCTTCTGCGCCTTTTGGATCATCTCCAGCCACTGGGCAAGAGGCACTGCGCAATCGTAAAACCGCAGCGCATACTCGGCAGTCACATGCCCCTCAGAGGTCCAGCCGTTTTTTCCCACTGCGAGCAGTCGGTAATGAAATGAACAAAATTTGATTCCGCACTGCGCAGGGCGCAGGCCAAAATTCGGTTCACCGTGGAATCATTGCAGAAAAACGATGCCCGTTGCGGCATTTCGGTATAAATTGTTTTCATGGTGAGCAAGTCCCCTGTTGCCTGTCCTTCCGTGATCCCCTCCACAGAGCAATAGCGAAACCCGTGGTAGGTAAAGGAAGGCTCATATGTCTGCGCCCCATCCTTGCAGACATATCGGTCATGCTGGACATACCCCTCTACGCTTCTCCCCCCCGTCAAAAATCATGTTGGAAAGATCCGGCTCACCGTGTGCGGCCATCTCCGCAAAGGTCATGTCAATCACCTGCCCTGCCCTTGCATGGATATTCAATCTGCAAAACCCGGCATTCACCTCGCCGAAATCATATAAATAACCGTGCTTTGACCGGATAATTTTCTGCGGAGCAACCGACCCGAACACCTTCACCGGAGCGCCGCCGCATTTTTTATATTCCCCAAGGGGCGCCCGAGCCGGATAGCACGGATAAAATTTTTTGGAAAACACATCGGAGTGCAAGCTGTCATCCTCCAAATTGGCGTCGTACCGCTCGCCGCACCGGAGATCGTCAAACGTAATGGGGGAATCACACGCCAAAAATCCTTCTGCGGTATTGACCACTTCCCTGCCTCCGGCGGTCAAAGAAAGACACATCTTCGGCCGATCCCGAAAGCGTGCATGCTCAAACTGCCAAATATCATGATCCATAGCATTGGAAAACCCGTTGCCCAGCATAACCGAAAGTACGTTTTTGGAAGGCTTCAGCAAGTGGGAAACCTCGTATTCATCATAATAAACAACATCATCCGGGTTAAAAAGATAAGGAGAAAGAAGCCCTTTCGTAAGCTCCGTGCCGTTTAAAAACAGCCGGTATAACCCCACCACAGAAATTTCAATTTTCCCGTTTGTGCTGTTGCCACAATCGAAAACAGTCTTTAAAATCGGCGCATTTACATGCTTTTGAACAGTACAATACTCCTTCGTCCCCGCAATATAAGTCCTCATAAGCTCCTCTCTTTTCCCGCTCTTTTTTCTTATTGTAGCAAAGAAAGAAGTCGGAAGCAATAGTAAAAAAGAGTATTTTCCTATGCAAAATTGCTCCTCTCACAGCCTGCGTTCCTGTTTTCAGAATAATGTCCGGCATAAACCCTTCCCTTTTTGAAAAATAGATTGACAATAAGCAAGAAATGGTGTATCCTTAGGTTACCCGTCTGCGCACCTGCTCGCAAAAACCGTGCCACCGGCACGCTTTTTTCTGCTTCGCAGCCCTCTCAGGGTTCGAATCCCTCTAAAAGAGTCTGCAATTGCTCGTTTGAAAAGTCCTCCGCATTGCTGATTACGCTTTCCAAAATCGCACCTCGCTCAATTAACCGCCTTGTCCGTTTCTTTCGCTTTTCCTCACTCTCCTTTGCAAGCAATGTTTTCTTTTTGTTCTGCAACTGCTTAATTTGCTCATTGATTTTTCCGATTTGGGCGTTTAGGTTTGCCATAAAATTCACCCCCTTTCTGTGTTTTGGGTATTAAAAAAGAAGTTACTCTCTCTTATAGAAAATAACTTCTTTTCGGTACTATGTTGCTCTTGCTTTGCAAACTGTATATTTACCAATTCTTATCCTCATACGGCATATCTGATACGCCGGCATTATTTAATTTTTCAACCATACGGTCAAGCTTTCCATGCCACATTTTCTTAAACCACTCAGTATGACCAAACCATTTTACAATGGTAGGACTTATTGCGTAGTATGTATGTATAAACGCTCTGCCGTGCCAAGTTTTCGCCAAAGTATTATCACGATAACGGCGTAGCGTCCAAACCTGAGGACAATTATATGAGCCATAAACACAGGTTGCAACATAACAACCGCTGTTTTTTTGTTGATATGTTTTCAAACAAGAAAAATAAGACCAATATTTTCTTTTCCATTCATCTGTGGCATTAATTTGTTTTATCGAATGATTTCTGCAACAAGGCGAATCATAATCACTCATATAATCGCAAAATGAATCTTTACTAATTTCGGTATCAGTACTCTCAATTGTTATCGTGTTTAAATTACATCCCATAAAAGCATAATCGTCGATCTTTTTTGTATTTTTGGGTATAATCACTTGATTTAATCCCGTGCATCCTTCAAATGCACTATTTCCAATTCTATTAATTGATTCCGGTATTATTACTTCTGTTAAACCACTACAATCTTTAAAAGCCTGTGTACCAATTTTGGTTACAGTATTAGGAATATTAATCTTTTTAAGGTTTGAGCATTTAGCAAATCCAGTCAAAACCTTTAAAGTTTTTGGAATGCTGATTTCTGATAAACTTGTACAATTGTAAAATGAACCATTTGCAATTTCTTTAAGTTGCTTCGGTAGAATTATGCGAAGTAAAGATGTACAGTTAGCAAAAGCAAGATCTCCTATGCTTACAACACTTTCTGGAAATACAATTTCTTTCAAATTTATACAACCTTCAAAGGCTCCATTAGGTACTTCGCCATACTCTATTGTGCATTTTCCGCCAATATATGTAACCCCCTCTGGAAAAACTACACTTTTTAAACCCTTGCAATTATAAAATGCCCCTGACGCTATGCCGGTAACAC
>CAKSSZ010000153.1 GCA_934489915.1 uncultured Clostridia bacterium
GTTGTTGATCGACCATGCATGGGGATGGGAGCCTTGTACCATTGCGGATATTAAAAAATACCGTCCGCAGACCAACAGCATTAGCTCCGGGCAGGTGCTGAAGGCACCTTATTCCTTTGCTCAGGCGGAGCTTGTGGTGAAGGAAATGACAGAATCCATGGCGCTGGAACTGGTGGATCAGGGCTTGGTGACCAGGCAGATGGTTTTAACAGTCGGCTACGATGTGGCAAACTTAACAGATCCCGGCCGGAATTATCAGGGAGAAACGACTGTGGACGCATACGGCAGGCGAATCCCCAAGCATGCGCACGGTACGGCGAATTTGGAGCAGTATACTTCCTCCGCCCGACTGATTTTGGCGGCGGTGATGCAGCTGTATGAAAAAATGACGGACAAAAGCCTGCTGATCCGGCGGATTACTTTATGCGCTGCAGGTGTGATTCCGGAAGAGGAGGCGGAGCAGGAAACGGTACAGCTGGCCTTTTTTGCAGATCCTGCCGAAGCGGAACAGGAAAGAAAAATGCTGGAGAAGGAAAAAACACTGCAAAAAACCGTGCTTGGCATTCAAAAGCAGTTTGGGAAAAATGCCATTTTAAAAGGAATGAATTTGGAGGAGGGTGCAACCGCACAGGAACGGAACCGACAAATCGGCGGGCATAAGGCATAGAGAAAGGAGAAAAGCATGAGCCGGGAATTTGACGATATCATTCACTTACCCCATCATCGATCCAAAAACCGTCCGCCCATGTCCATGCATGATCGGGCTGCTCAATTTGCCCCTTTTGCCGCCTTGACCGGATATGACGCCGCCATTCGGGAGACGGCACGGCGAACGGAGGAATGGACGGAGTTAACGGAGGAAGCGGTGGAGGAATTGAACCGCAAGCTGGTGTTCTTGCAGGAACACCTGGAAGAACAGCCGGAAATTACAGTGACCTATTTTGTGCAGGATGAAAAGAAGCCGGGCGGAACCTATGCGACTTATACCGGGCAGCTCCGGCGGATTGATCTTACGGAGCGGCGGCTTTGCTTCCTTGACCGAACGGAAATTCCGATGGATTTCATCTCCGGCTGCAGCGGAGCGGTATTTCCGGAGTAGAAATCCGTAAAAAAAACAATTATTTTCGGAAAACCCCTTGTAATTCTCCGAATTTTCTTGTATAATAATATTATATACGATTCTTTACTCATCCGGCATACGCTATGGATGAGTAATTTGTGTGAGAAGGAAAGGTGACGATTGAAAAATGAGCAAGTTTCTGGACAGAATGATTGAACGGGCTAAGGCAGACAAAAAGACGATTGTACTGGCAGAGGGAACCGAGCTGCGTACCATCCAGGCGGCTGACAAGATTTTAAAGCAGGGGATTGCAAACCTGGTGCTGCTGGGCAATGAAGAGGAAATCCGCCGCTTGGCGGAAGGGTATGATATTTCCGGCGCTCAGATTATTGACCCGGAAAAGGCGGACAATTTTGACGAGTTTGTCAATGCCTTCTATGAGTTGAGAAAAGCGAAGGGCATGACCCCCGAAAAAGCGAGAGAAACCATGAAGAATACCTTGTATTATGGCTCCATGATGGTGAAAAAGGATCTGGCGGACGGCATGGTTGCAGGGGCAGTCAATTCCTCTGCTAATGTACTTCGTCCGAATTTGCAGATCTTAAAGACTGCGCCCGGCGTAAAGCTGGTATCCGCTTTCTTTGTAATGGTCGTGCCGGATTGTGAATACGGTGCGGACGGCACCTTCATTTTTGCCGATTCGGGCTTGAATGAAAACCCGGACGCAGAAGCAGTCAGTGAAATTGCGTTAAGCTCCGCTAAAACCTTCCGGATGCTGGTGGAAAAGGAGCCGGTTGTGGGAATGATTTCTTATTCTACATACGGATCTGCCAAGAGCGAGCTGGTGGATAAGATGCAGCTGGCAACCAAGCTGGCAAAAGAAAAAGCGCCGGAATTGAAGCTGGACGGCGAATTGCAGGTTGACGCTGCGATTGTTCCGTCTGTGGGGGCTTCCAAAGCGCCGGGCAGCGACGTAGCAGGCAAGTGCAACGTGCTGGTATTCCCCAATCTGGACTGCGGAAATTCCGCATACAAGCTGGTGCAGCGGTTGGCTAAGGCAGAAGCCTACGGTCCTATCACCCAGGGGATTGCAAAGCCGGTCAACGACCTGTCCCGGGGCTGCAGTGCGGACGATATTGTAGGCGTGGTTGCCATTACCTGCGTTCAGGCGCAAAATCAATCCAAATAAGAGAGGAATCGAAAGCATGAAAATTTTAGTGATTAATGCGGGAAGCTCATCCTTAAAATATCAGCTGATCTCCATGGAGGAGCGTCAGGTGCTGGCAAAGGGCCTGTGTGAAAAAATCGGTCTGCCGGATTCACGGATTAAATTTAAGCCGTTTGACGGAGAACAGGTGATTACTGAATCTCCTATGCCGGATCATTCCGCTGCCATTGCTCTGGTGCTGGCGGCGCTGACCAATGAAGAGTACGGTGTGATTTCTTCCATGAGTGAAATTTCTGCCGTGGGGCATCGGGTGGTGCACGGCGGCGAGCTGTTCAGCGGCTCTGTTCTGATTACGGACGAGGTAAAAAAGGCATTGGAGCAATGCACTCCTTTGGCGCCCTTACATAACCCTGCTAACCTGATCGGGATTGCGGCTTGTGAAAAAACAATGCCCGGCGTACCTCAGGTTGCGGTATTTGATACTGCCTTCCATCAGACGATGCCCAAGCATGCGTATATGTATGCGCTGCCTTATGAATTGTATCAAAAGTATAAAATCAGACGGTATGGCTTCCACGGGACTTCACACCGTTATGTTTCGGAAAAAGCGGCCGAGATGTTAGGGAAACCGGCTGAAGAGCTGAAGATCATCACCTGCCATTTAGGAAATGGTTCTTCCGTTACGGCAGTAGACGGCGGGAAATCCGTAGATACCAGCATGGGCTTTACTCCTTTGGAAGGGGTTGTGATGGGTACCCGCTGCGGATCCTTGGATCCTGCGATTCTGACTTTCTTAATGCATCAGGAAGGGCTGGATGCAGACGGGATTGACAAGCTGATGAATAAAGAATCCGGCTTGCAGGGGATTTCCGGTGTGAGCAGTGACTTCCGGGATCTGGAGGACGCAATTGAAAAGGGCAATGAGCGTGCTCAGCTGGCGGTGGATATGTTCTACTACAGCGTGAAAAAGTACATCGGCGCTTATGCTGCCGCGATGGGCGGGGTGGACGCTGTTGTCTTTACCGCCGGAATCGGTGAAAACAATGCGGAAGGCCGTCTGGAAATTGTAAAGGATCTGGAATTTATGGGCATCCGGATTGATGAAGAAAAGAACAAAGTGCGGGGAGAGGCGCTGGATATTTCCGCTCCCGGCGCAACGGTGCATACCTTGGTGATCCCTACGGATGAAGAAATGATGATCGCTCTGGATACGATGGAGCTGACCAAGTAAAAAATTGCACAAAATTTAAAAGATTTTAAAAAACCGGTTGACAATTGCCCGATTTTTTAGTATACTATATACGCTGTGCCTAATACGGCGTGCATCATTTCCGCCGAAGAGAGGTGGAAAAGTATGAAAATTGAATTATTGCAGCTGTTAAAGCATGAAGGCGCAACCGTTTCTTTGGAGGATGTTTCCTTCTCACCGGAGGCGCTGGAGCTTTCCCGGGAGGATGCGGTGCTTTCCGAGCCGGTAACGGTAACCGGCAGCTTTGTGAACCTGGGCAGTGACGTGATTTCCTTTGACGCCAGGGGAACTTACTTATTGCAGCTGGAATGTGCACGGTGCCTGAAACGTTTTTCCCGCCGTTATCCCTTTGAAATTCACGAGATTTTTCGTGAAAAAGAGGATTGGGAGGATTTTTTAACCGACGGCTTGATTGACGTGACAGCGATCGTGCGGGAAGGTATTTTGTTTGGTATGGAATCCCGCTATCTTTGTCGGGAGGACTGCAAGGGGCTTTGCCCCCAATGCGGACAAGATTTAAATGAAGGAGCTTGCCGGTGTGAACCGGAGCCGGATCCTCGCCTGTCCGTTTTAAAAACGTTATTAAAAGACGAATAATCCTCATTATTGTCTGTTAAGGAGGTGTAGAGAATGGCAGTACCTAAGGGTAAAGTATCGAGATCAAGAAGAGATAAAAGACGTGCAAACTGGAAGCTTGCAATCCCCGGGATGGTGAAATGCCCCCGTTGTCAGGAGTTTATG
>CAKSSZ010000154.1 GCA_934489915.1 uncultured Clostridia bacterium
ATCATCCGTCAGTGTGGCCGCAGCCTGATTGAGGAAATTAAGCTGTTTGACATTTACAAAGGAAAGCAAATTCCGACAGGGAAAAAGAGCGTCGCATACTCTATTGTGTTCCGGGATCCCAATAAAACATTGGAAGAGCAGGATGTAAATCGGGTAATGGACAAGATTTTAACCCGACTGGAAGAAAAACTTTCAGTAGAATTGAGAAAAAATTAAAAAAACGCTTGCATTTTTTGCGAATTTGTTATATGCTATAAGTATTAAATGATGAAAGCGGGGTTGAGTGGAATGACAGAAGGAACAATGAAATTTAAATTTGAGAACGACCGGGCAGAGGAAACCAGCCAAATCATTCATGCGGTCTATCAGGCGTTGACGGAAAAGGGGTACAACCCCATTGATCAAATGGTTGGGTATATCCTGTCAGGTGACCCCACCTACATCACCAGTCATAACAACGCCCGCGGGTTGATTCGCCGGCTGGAGCGAGACGAACTGCTGGAAGAATTGCTAAAGTTTTACTTGAAGTAAACAAATCAAATCAGGCAGCCCGGTTTTCCTGTGGCTGCCTTGTTTGATTATAAGGTGGATCACTGAAAAGGAGAATGGATAGGATGGAACAATGGATTCGGGTAAGGGACGGCGCACAGTTTTTTGATCAGATTAATCTGCATGCAAGGGGATTTGACTCGGTTCGTTCGGCAGTGGGGCGGGAGGATTTTACTGCTGCACTGCGGGAATACCGTCATTTGCTGTCTGACCGTCTCCCGCAAAGAAAAGGGAACCCGGGAAAGAATTTTATGCAAAAAGCGGATTTTCTGCTGGAGAATAAGCTTTCATTATTGGGGAGCCCTTTGATTGATATCGGCGATCCGATTGACTGGCTGTTATGTCCCGGTGGTGATAAGCAATGGCAAAGTCATTTGGGCTATTTTTATTATACGGATGTTTTGCTGGATGCTTACGATGCCACCGGCGAAGAAAAATATCTAAATAAATGGATGAAAATCTACAGTGATTTTTTACAAAATCATCCCTGGGGTGTACCAAGCCTGGAATATGATGAAGCCATCCCGGTTTATCTGAATGAAATGGGTTATAAATACGGAGGCGAGGGGCGCACCCCGGGATATATTGGCGGCAGCTGGATTGGGCTGGCTGCGGCAACCAGAACAATCGGGTTTTTAAGTGCGCTGGGGCGGGTAATTGAAAACTCAAACGTGCCGGATGTTTTTGTAGCCAATGTGCTTTACTCGCTGGTAACGGATCATTGCTTTGTCCTTTTGAACAATCCACGGCGCTATACGCCCAATCAACTGATACACTGCGCCGTTGCGCTGATTTACATCGGCAGAATTTTAAATGAATTTAAAATTGCTCCGGCTGCCTATTTTGTAGGAATGGATCGGCTGGAAGAAGCATTGGAAACTTGTATTTTGCCGGATGGGTCAGATCCTGAGCAGTCCTTTGGCTATAATGCAGGGATTGTAGGGAACATGATTCCCATAAAAGAAATGTTTCACGGAATACATAATCAAAGGATTGAAAAATTGCTGCACAAGGTAGGGAAACGCTGTTTTTTCCTTGCGGCAATTGTGACGCCGCTTAACCGGCTGCCGTCAGTGGCAAAAACCCACAGCGGCAATGATGAACTGCATTTGGTTCAAGAAAGAAACAAAAGTTTTCCCGTGGCGGCGGTAGAAGAAATGATTCGTGCGTCGGATGCGGGGGCACCCTGTTCTTTCACGTCTGTTGCTTTCCCTTACGGCGGATATTATGTGTTCCGTTCCGGATGGACTCGGGAGGATTCTTATTTGCTGCTGAAAACCAGCCGCTATGCTATGGGGCATGCTCATGAGGATTGTAACAGCTTGGTATTAACTGCATTCGGACATGATTTATTGATTGACAGCGGTAATTATAACTATGCAAACGACCCGGAATCTGAACGGATCAACCATTATTTCTTTTCTTCTTTTGCTCATAATACCTTATGTGTTGAGAATCGTTCCCAAACCCGTTTGGATACAGTTGCGGTGAACCGTGACAAGGTAAGTGAGGACTGGGAAAGCTACGAAGCCTATGCAACCCACCTGCGCGGACTCAGTCAGCGGGACGGTACAAGATATTATTTAGGAGAAACACTCCAATTTGCAGAAGGAATTTACGCAGACGGGTATGGAGCCGATCGGCTTAACGTTACCCATCATCGGCAGCTGATTTCTTTTGGCAACCGGTGTTATGCCGTGATCGACCGTGTCAGCGGAGGAGAGAGTCATCAGCTGAACTGGATTTTGTCGCCGGATTGTGAACGGGCTGCGATTGAAGGGAACACAGTTAGCACTAAGGCGGGGCAGGTGCACTTTACGATTCTGCATCTGGGTGCGGACTGCAATATTCAAAGCCACTGCGGTTCTGAAGAGCCGTTGGACGGCTGGGAATGCCCAAATTACAATCAAAAAATTCCTACGGAACATATCGCCGTATGCTATGGAGAAGAGCGGTTGATGGTTTCTATCCTGATTCCTTATGAGGGGGTATGCCCTGACATTAAAATTCTTCATAATAACCAGGAGATGATTTCCGTAACGCTGGACGACCGACTGCTGCAAGGGGAATTAGAGGTTACTTTGCAGCAAACAAAAGCTACGGTTACAAACGGGCAGGCACAGGAGACCGTCATATTGCCCCAGTCCGGCGGACGGTTTTATCAGCAATCAGGAGAAGAAGTGTTATTCTAAAAAGTGGGGGGACCAAATTGATTCGACTACTACTGCACTGTTTTGTACCTCATTGGGAGCAAACGGAGGATCCCAAAGTACGGGAAGGCTACAGTGTGCTGAGCGGGTGTGTTGGAATTGCCTGCAACGGCGTACTCTGCCTGGCAAAAATAATTGTTGGTCTGTTTATGAACAGTATTGCCATTATTTCAGACGGATTTAATAACTTATCCGATTTGGGCTCTTCAGTCATTTCTATTTTAGGAGCAAAGCTGAGCAATAAACGACCGGACGACGAGCACCCTTTCGGACATGGCAGGGCAGAATATATTTCTTCCTTAATTGTGGCATTTTTGATTCTTTTGGTGGGCGTGGAATTATTCAAAAGCTCAGTGATGAAAATTGTTGTTCCGGAAAAGTCCAGCTTTTATCCTGCAACAGTAATTGTATTGATCCTGTCTGTGCTGGTCAAATTATGGATGTTTTCGTATAACCGTTATTTAGGCAGGCAAATTCATTCTACCTTACTCCATGCTGCGGCAAGGGACAGCATTAGTGACGCAATTTCTACCGGTGCGGTAGCCATTGCCATGGGAGTGGATTATTTTCTGCCGATTTCCATTGACGGTTATATCGGTGCTGCGGTCTCGTTGGTAGTGCTGTATTCCGGATACCAAATTGCACGGGAAACCACCAGCTTGCTGCTGGGAACAGCACCTGATCCGGAAGTGGTAGAGCAGCTGCGAAAGCTGGTTCTTACCGGAAAAGAGGTGGTGGGGGTACATGATTTGATTGTGCACAATTACGGACCGGGATGCGGCATGGCATCTATTCACGCAGAAGTGCCGGAAAACTCAAATTTCATGGCAGTTCATGAAGAAATTGACGCCTTGGAACAGCAGGCTATGCATGAACTGGGCATTATGCTCGTGATTCATATGGATCCGATAGCAGTGCATAGCCCGAGGGTCAATTCTCTGCGGGAAATGACAGAAGAGATTGTTGAGGAGGTCAACTCCGCTTTTTCCATCCATGATTTTCGGATTACCGACGGAGAAAAGCGGGTCAATCTGATTTTTGATCTGGTAGTTCCCCATACCTTAGGCGAGGATGGGAAAAAGGCGGCAGTGGCTGAAATTACCGAGAAAATCAGAAGTAAAGATCAGAAATACCATCCTGTCATTCAAATTGATACATTATATATTTAGGAGTTTATTGAAGTGAAGAAAAGAAAGCGGTTATGGAAACGGTTTTTACCCTACTTTGGGCATTATTGGAGAACAATGGCGCTGGATTTATTCTGCGCTTCTTTGACGACTTTGTGTGAATTGATATTGCCCATGATTGTGCGCTATATCACAAATCAGGGGATTTATCATTTATCGGAGCTTACGGCGCAGACGGTGCTGATGTTAGGCGGATTTTACCTTATTTTGCGCTTTGTTGATACCGGTGCCAATTATTTTATGGAATCCATCGGCCATATT
>CAKSSZ010000155.1 GCA_934489915.1 uncultured Clostridia bacterium
GAGGGTAAGGAAATATACGCAAAACGAAAAGAGAAAATCGAGCGTAGCTTTGCAGAATCAAAAGAACTGCATGGTCTGCGCTATTGCCGTATGCGCGGAAACGAAAGAGTTTCCGAACAGTGCTTGCTTACTGCAGCGGTGCAGAACATGAAGAGGATTGCAAATATCCTTTGGAAGAGGGATTTGCACTTTTTATCAACACGGATTAAAAATCTAATATGTATGACAAAAACCCACCCGGGAATGGTGGGTTTGTCAGTAATCTGGCAGTCCTTGTTTTGGCAAGGACTGCTTTTTTTGCGGTGATACAAGTGGCCGTCGGATCAAAAGGTGTATAAAAAGGAAGCCGTTCGGAGAAGATGAGAAGGGAAGGACGGTGAGATGAGATGATATCCTTTGTTGCGGCAATGGGGATTTTAGCGGTCGGATATTGGTTCTACGGTCGGTTTACGGAGGGTATTTTTGCGCCGGATGAACGGCAGACGCCTGCCATTGCAATGGCAGACGGAGTTGATTTTGTGCCTATGAAGCAGTGGAAGCTGTTTTTGGTACAGCTTTTGAATATTGCCGGGACGGGGCCGATTTTTGGCGCGCTGATGGGAGCTGTGTTTGGCCCGGTGGTGTTTTTATGGATTGTATTCGGTTCTGTTTTAGGCGGCGCAGTCCATGATTATTTTACCGGGATGATCTCGGAACGTTACGGAGGGGCTTCCATTGCCGAGATTGCCGGAATGACGCTTGGGCGGAGCGCCAAATATGTGATGCGTGTGTTTTCGGTCATTTTGCTAATCCTGGTGGGAACGGTATTTGTCACCAGTCCTGCTGCACTGCTGGCTGAGCTGACGCCGGATTTTTTCAATCGGGGGTTTTGGACGGTAGCAATTTTAGCCTATTACGTGCTGGCAACGCTCATGCCCATTGATAAAATCATCGGAAAAATGTACCCGGCGTTTGGAATGATTTTAATTCTGATGGCACTGGGGATTTTAGGCGGGATGATGGGGGGGGATTATCAGATTCCGGAGCTGGCGCTGCGTAATCTGCATCCGGAGAGGTTGCCGGTTTGGCCTTATTTGTTTGTAACGGTTGCATGCGGTGCGATTTCCGGATTTCATGCTACCCAGTCACCGATTATTGCAAAATGCATCACTGGAGAAAAGCAGGGGAGAAGCGTTTTTTACGGGGCAATGATTACAGAAGCGGTGATTGCGTTGATCTGGGCGGCTGCCGGTTCTGCTTATTACGGCGGGAGCGCACCGTTATATGAGGCGTTGAGCCAATTTGGTCAGTCCGGTGTGGTATATCGGATTTCCAGCGGCTTATTGGGAAGGGTCGGTGGAATTCTGGCAATTATCGGCGTGGTGATTTGCCCGATTACCTCCGGCGATACTGCGTTCCGCGGTGCGAGAATCATTCTTGCGGAAGGAACCGGATTGCGGCAGGATCGTGTGAAAAACAGGCTTCTTCTTACAGTTCCGCTGTTGGGGATCGGCGCACTTTTGACGCAGATTGATTTTAATGTGCTTTGGCGGTATTTTTCCTGGAGTAATCAAACCCTGGCGATGGTTGCCCTGTGGTGTGCCTCTGTCTTTTTGATTCAAAACAGAAAAGGGATGGCTTTTTTGGTGACGGCGCTCCCGGCAGGGTTTATGACGGCGGTGAGCGTGACTTATATTTTAATGGCGCCGGAGGGGCTGCGCCTGGGGGCGGCGGTAGGGTATCCTATCGGCGCAGCGGCGGCTGCGGCAGCGCTGGTAAGCTGCATTGTGTGTGCTAAGAGGTGGCATCAAGGCTCCTGAAAAAATTCCGCCGGATCGGGAAACATCAGATTTCTTCCTGTATTTCTCGATCCGACGGTTTTATGAACGGTGTTGATTCAATTTGGCTATTTCTTTGAATTTTTGTTTTTTCTTTTCCAGGTAGGCGGTTGTATTTTCGCAATATTCCTGTTCTGCTTTCAGCTTTTGATATGAAATCAGACGTTCTTGCGGAAAGGTTCCTGCTGCGATTGCTTCCCGCACCTTGCAGCCCGGTTCTTTTCCGTGGGTACAGTCAGAAAAGCGGCAATGGGCAGCAAGAGCCTCCAGATCGGCAAAGGATTGTTCCAAGCCGCCGTGATCGACCCACAATCCAAGCTCACGCATGCCCGGTGTGTCAATCACCATGCCGCCGTTTTTTAAGAAAAGCAGCTGGCGTCTGGTGGTGGTATGCCTGCCCTTGTCATCCTTGCGAATGCCGTTGACCGCAAGCCGTTCTTCTTCCAAAAGGCAATTGATCAGCGTAGATTTGCCAACTCCGGAGGAACCGAGGAAAGCCGCTGTTTTTCCGGAACCCACATAAGGGAGCAGCTTTTGACCACTGCCCGGCTCTTTGGCGGAGGTGACTACAACGTTTGTTCCGAAAGAAATTTCATCCAATTGGCGAATGCGCTCCGGTAAATCGGAGCACAAATCCGATTTGGTCAGCACAATGACCGGGGTGGCGCCGCTGTCCCAGACAACAGAGAGGTATCGTTCCATTCGCCGGAGGTTAAAGTCACGGTTTAGCGACATACATATAAAAACGGTGTCTAAATTTGCCGCAATTGCCTGTTCTGTGTGACCGCTTCCGGCGGCTTTTCGCAGGATCACGCTGTTTCTCGGCAGGATTTCCTGAATTACGCGGCCGTCTGCGGCGATCAGGACATAATCGCCTACCACCGGGAAATCAGCGGGACTGTTTGCCCGATGCCGCAATTTTCCGGAAATAACAGCCGGATGCTTGCCTGCTTTGCTGATGCAAAGATAACCGCTTTTCTCCTGTGACAGGATACGCCCGATTTGCTCCCCCTCCGGAACGCAGTAGGAATCGGGCAGTTGAAAGTCTGCCGGAGCCTTCATGTTAAAATTCCTCCTTCCCCTTTTTTGCGCAGTACAATAGCAATGAAGTTTAAGTATTTTCCGCCGCCGGCTTCCATTGATTTCCGGTCGCCGATGGCGTATTCGTTTTCCTGCCGCAGCCAGTCCGCCCAGACCTCTTCATTACTTTCCATTTCCTGCACGGTCAAAATTTCAGCGTCCTTTGACTGCCGCATGAGCGCAGTCCAATAGGGGACGTCGTGCATATATTCCAGCTGTTCAGGCGTCCAGGACAGCAGCAGCTCCGGCGGTAAATTTTGGTGACAGTCACGCTTCATCCCCGGGATGGCAATGTAAAGGTAGCCGCCCGGTTTCACAAAGGGCAGCAGCTTTTGATCCAAATAGGATGGGTCACGGCCGAAATAATTATAGGAATCAACGCTGACCACTGCATCAAAAAATGACGGAGCAAAAGGGAGGTGTTCTGCGTCCGCCTTGACAGGAATCAGCTGCCGGCGGGGGATGCCCATGGAATCAAAAAAACGTTGGTTTTCTTCCGGATCGCTCCATAAATCCGCAGCGTAAACGGTAAAACCGTATTCCTTCGCCAAGAAAACGCTGGTCAGACCTTGACCGCTACCTAAGTCACAAACCACCGCTCCCTTCGGAATGCGGTGATCGGTCAGTAATTCTTCCTCTAATTTAATCGGATTCGGCCCCATGATTTTTGCTTGCAGCTCAGGGGTATTGTATGCTTTGCTTTTGGGATAGTTCATTGTACTTCCTCCTTTACTTGAACGGTAACCATAAATTGATCAATCAGCCTGCAGAGCAGCGGCTCAAATTCCGAGCAATCCTCTGCGTGGTCGGACATTTGAATCAAAAGTGCCATCGGTGCAAAATAAGCCAGGGCAAGAGCCTTGGGGTCCCCGGGATGTATCACCTTGCAGCGCATCAGCTCCCGGAAAATATCTTCCATATATGCCACAGGTCCTGCGGTGATACAGTTTTGATACAGCGCTGCCATTTCCGGATCCCGGTATTGCTCTAAGGTCAGCATTTTTCGGAACCGGGAGGCAAAGGGATTCGCTGTCCAGTAAGAAAACTGTGCTAAGGTAAATGCCTTAATGTGTTCGATTGTGGTTTTGGCATAGGCGGCGGGGGCCTCTTCATATAATTGCTCCGGCATTTCATATGCCTGCGCTTGCCGGGCGTCCTCCTGAACCATTCTTTCCACAATGCTGTTAAAAATGGCTTGTTTGTTTTCGTAATGCTTATACAACGCGCCTTTCGTTATTCCGACTTTTCCCGAAATATCGCTTACCGAAACCGCGT
>CAKSSZ010000156.1 GCA_934489915.1 uncultured Clostridia bacterium
ATGTGCCGCTAGCTCAGCTGGATAGAGCGTCTGACTACGGATCAGAAGGCCGGGGGTTCGAATCCTCTGCGGCACGCCAGTCGTCAACACAAAAGTTGACACTATAAAAACGACTTGATTTCAAGTCGTTTTTATATTTTTAGCGGAAATATCTTTGATTTTATTGGGGAAAAGGGTGATTTAAGATGATGCTGCATAGTATCATGAATATCACAACGCTTTATGTTTCACAGGAATATGGAGACGATAACAATCGGGGGTTCTCTCCTGTCGCAGAGGATAACGGAACAGGGCCTTTCAAAACCATTGAAAAGGCGCTTGAAATAGTATCTCAGATTAGGTTGTTCGGGGCGGTTCAACCGATTACCATTCGCGTTTTAGATCGTATCTATTGCGTGAATGCCCCCATCATCATAAGAAATGACGTAAACTCGGTCACCCTTGAGCCAAATGACCAAACCTTGATTTCAGGCGGGATGGAGGTGAGGGGGTTTCAAAGGGACAGCTTTCACGGAGTGAATTGCTATTCGGTTGATTTGTCTGAGAAAGGCGAGTTGAATTTTTCGGATTTTTATGTGAATGGGAAAGCGGCAAAGCGAACCCGGTATCCCGAGCATGGATTTTTAGAGCCTGAGGATGTTGAAAATCATTCTTCCGAGCTTTATGCAGGCTCCAAATGGTTTATTGCAAAGGAAGAAGATTATAAAGCAATCGCAAATTTCAAGAATTGGAAGGATTGCATCATTAGCTTTCATCACTACTGGATTGATGAGCATACTCCGATTGAGAGCCTGGATCCGAAAACCCGAAAAATTGAATTTAAGGATACCTCCCGCTTTACGATTGAGCCTACACATCCGGCAAGTGCTTTGAAATATGTTGTAGAGAATGTTGCTGAGGGGTTTCAAACTCCAAATGAATGGTATTTTGACAGGACTTCTAAAAAGCTGTATTATATTCCCGAAAGTGACGCAGCGAGTGCAGAAGAACTGGTCGGATATCTTCCGTTAACCGACAAGCTTGTCTGCTTGACGGGGGAACCTGATCAACCGGTAAAAAATATCACCTTTCGCAATTTTGAAATGGCATATACCAGAGGGGATTATCAAAGCCGGTCAGCCGGAGCGGACGGCTTGGCGTATGCGGCCGATCCCCAGGCCGTTTGCAATGCTCACGGCAGCATAGAATTGACGCACGCATACGCATGTGCATTTGAACATTGTATGATGAAATGTATGGGTGTACATTGTATTGTTGTAGGGAATGGCTGTTCACAAATCAGAATCTGCGGAAATGAAATGAAGCATATGGGGGGAGGCGGCATTGTCATATCAGGCGATGACAAATGCGACCGCAAGCTCCATACCTATTCCAATACGATTTCAAACAACGCCATCCTGTTTGGAGGCAACAGGTATTCTGCCGCCTGCGGAATCTTAGTGAAGCATTCTTATGAAAATGTGATTTCCCATAATGAAATAGGACATATGTATTATACGGGGATATCCTGCGGATGGGTATGGGGCTATTTTGACAGTATCACACATGATAATATCATAGAAAAAAATCACATTCATCATCTGGGGGCAGGCATGCTTTCAGATATGGGGGGAATCTATTTACTTGGGAAGCAATACGGGACGGTTGTGCGCAATAATTATATTCATGATATACTTTCCGCTCATTACGGCGGATGGGCACTCTATACGGACGAGGGAAGCACAGGGATTGTAATTGAGAACAATATTTGTCATGATACAAGCGATAATATTTACCACCAGCATTATGGAAGTATGAATACTGTTCGGAATAATATTTTTGCTTTCTCAAAGTGCGAGCCTGTTGCAGCATCCAGACCGGAGATGCATACAGGCATCATACTGGAAAGGAACATTATCATCACCAACGGTACGCCTGCATTTAGAGAGGGATATTCAGAAAAGGATAAAGGGTGTACACAAATGATCGTTTCGGAGAATAATATTATTTTTGATGCGGGAGGCGGTGAGCCAAAGGCATTGAAGGTGGGGGGGAAGGAATATTCCTTTGAGGAATGCAAGCAGATTTTCGGTGTGGATTTTGCATCCATTGTCGCAGATCCCCTGTTTCAGGATCTTGCAAACCGTGATTTTACACTTTGCGCCAATTCACCGGCAGATAAAATCGGCTTCAAACCCATCGATCTATCTGACGTTGGGGTTATTTGCAGAAACGGCTCATCCATGAGGACATAATATCATTCCGGAAGGAACGCTTTTTGGGCTGATATTTCAAAAGGCGTACGGCGCCAATGATGGAGCGCTATGCTCTTTTGTGTGCGTCCTTTGGGAGACAAAGCTTTGTCATATCCACCTTCTCCAATGTGAGAAGGTGGATTTTTTTCTCAATGCCGCCTGCATATCCGGTTAGGCTGCCGCCTGTTCCGACCACTCTGTGGCAGGGAACGATAATTGAAATAGGGTTATGTCCGACGGCTCCCCCAACGGCCTGGGCAGACATTTTTTGAACCCCTGTTTTCTTTGCAATGATGTCTGCAATTTCACCGTAGGTCATGGTTTTCCCATAGGGGATGGTCAAAAGAATATCCCACACCAGGTTACGAAACGGCGTTGTGTGAAAGGACAGGGGGGGTGTGAAATCCGGAATTTCTCCGGCAAAGTAAAGATCCAGCCAGCGGGATGCTTCGTCAAAAATCGGTAAGCTGCCTTGTTCATATTGTTTTGGCAAGGTGTCTCCGTAATATTTTTGTCCATCCAGCCACAAGCCGGTCAGGGCGTCCTTTGTGCCGGCAAGCGTAAGTCCTCCTAAGGGGGAGCTATAGTGGTAGGTATAAATCATGAGAGAACCTCCAAATCTTATTTTGCCGTAATCCTTCTACGGCCGCCTAATTTAATAGAAGCCGCCCCGGCGGTGTGCCGGGAGCGGCTTTCATACGGATCATCCTTCTTTTTGAGTCACAAAATAAATTGCAAAAAAGCCCGCAGCTGCCATCAGAAGGCATAAGGGAATGTTCCAGCCGTACGGAACCCCGGGGAACAGCTCCGGAATGGAGCCAATGATAAATCCAAATACGGCCAGGTAGGTAAACTCCGGAATTTTCTCCATGGCTTGCTCCATGCCCTTGGCTGTCAGGAGGACGCCGATCAGCACGCCGATTCCCAAGGGGAGGATGGGCAGAATATGGAGGGTGCTGATGGCGGTCATGACTTCTTCGTAAAGTCCCAGCATCAGCAGCATCTGTGAGACGCTGATTCCCGGGAGAACCAGCGCAATGGCAATGACCAGACCGCCCAGCAGCTGAATGGCAATGCCGCCTATGCCCTGATTGGCTTCAGCGGAAAACAGCCCCGCCGGGAGCAGGCTGATCAGGTAGACGCACAAAATCCCGATGAGAGGGTATGCGATTGTTTTCCAGTTAAATTTTTTTACCTGGGCAGTGCGGAAGATCATCGGAGCACCCCCCACCACGCAGCCCAGAAAGAAGTATTGCATGGGCATGGGGTATTTTTCCAGCAAATGAAGCAGGGATTTTGAAAATAAAACCAAACCCACCACAGAGCCGGCCACAAACTCCATTAAATAAAGAATACTTTTTTTATCCAGGCGGACGGCGTGGTTGATGGCGGTAATCAGTCGGTCATAAATGCCTAAAATCATTGCCATGGAACCGCCGCTGATGCCGGGAACCGTCATGGTTCCGCCGATCCAAAGCCCTTTTAATACAGTAATCAGCACATTCTTTTTTTTCACATCGATTCTCCTTCTGTCAGATATCGTTTTAATGCGGGCAGCGCAGCCTCAGCACGGGCAACTCCGCAGTCATACATCATTTTCAGGCGCTCCGGTTCCTTATCGGTTCGCTTCCAGCCGATCGTATCCTCCGGTGCGATTAAAAATAGCTTTCCCTCCTCTGCCATTTTTACTACTGCACGGTGAGAAACATTATACCGTTCCGCCCGGGTCAGCAGCAAGCGGCGAAAGGCGGGATATTTGTGGAGCATTGCACCTGCCAGACCGGCTCCCTGTTCCTTATCCTTGTGATACCCAAGCTCCCTTGTAATGATGACAATGTTTTTATTGCAGCCCCGCCGCATTGCTTCATCCACGCAAGGATCTGCCGGACAAACAAAATCAGGATCGGCACCGGCAGAATATTGCCGA
>CAKSSZ010000157.1 GCA_934489915.1 uncultured Clostridia bacterium
GGGGTGGGAGGATCAACCGGGGTTTGCTTTAAAAATTGTGTGTGATGAAGAAAATAAAGACACGGTTGAACCGGAAGAAACGCCGAAACCGGCAGCGACTTTGAAAGCCCGGCTTGATTTGTCCCCGTTAGATTGGGAATATCCCTACCGTGCGCTCAGCAATATTCCTGCAAAGCTTTCCGTCACGGAAATGAAACGGATTTACGAAGGAGAGCCGACAGAGGAGGGCTGGGTATTTTACCCTCGGGAACAGGAGGAAATGCCGCTGCCGGAGCGGCCTGCTTTCTTAATGCAAGAAACGCTGACAGCTGCACAGAAGGGGACGGCATATCATACTGCGATGCAATATTTTCCGCTGGAATGCTTCAAAAATCAGAACGATGCAGAACAAATGCTGGATCTTCTTGTATCACAGGGGCGCATGACGGCAACGGAAAGGGAGGCAGTGGATCCTGCATTACTTTGCCGCTTTGGAGATACCCATCTATTCCGGTTGCTGTGCCGGGCGGAGAAAATTCATCGGGAACAGCGATTTTTGCTACGCTATCCGGCAAAACATTTGTTTTCCGAAGCAGGAGAAGAAGATCTGCTGGTGCAAGGGATGATCGACTGCCTGGCAAAGGTAGACGGGGAGTATTATTTATTGGATTATAAAACAGATCGCACAGCAGAAAACTGTCGGGACCGTTACGGAATGCAGCTCCATTTTTATGCTTTGGCTGTGGAGCAGATTTATGGGAAAAAGCCAAAGGAAAGCTGGTTGTATTTTATCCGTACGGGAGAAGAAATTTCTCTTTAATTACCGGTAAAATGTTTTAATAAGGAGTTCAAGTAAAATAACTTTATTTTACTTGAACTCCTTTTCTTTTATAATTTGGTAAAAAAGTACAAATTTCGGCATTGATATTTGTGTAAAAGGGAGAATCAGGAAAATTTTATAAAAACATGTAGAAATATTTGTAATCATATGGTATAATATGTACAAGTTTGGAAAACTAAAGGAGGGTATACTTTGAAAAAGGGAGCACACTACCTTGCGTTAGCGATGGCGCTGACGGTGATGACAGGCGGAATGAAGGCCGGGGCAACCCTGCCGGAGGAAAAAAGCACGGCAGAGAGTATGTACGGACCGTTGGAGAAAATTACGGTAATTGATGCGGTATACGGTAATTTAAACGGTGGTTTGGCGGAGATACAAGCAATTCCCACAAGCTATACCACTGTTTCTGTACCATCGGTTTCCACTGTTTCGATTACCAGCAGCGGCACATCAAAATGGTTCAAATTTACTGCGCCCGAGAGTAAGCGTTATGCAATGAAAGCCATCTCCAATGGATTGGACACAGACGGCGTACTGTATAACAGCGCCGGAACCAAGCTGGCAAGCAGCAATGACGGTCGTGTTATGCACAACCAAAAGGACACGCATATTTCCGAGGTGTTGACCGCCGGGAATGTGTATTATGTGGAAATGAAGCTGAAAAGCACAACGCCCACCGGCAGCTTTCAGATGTACCTGTATGAGGACGATTGTCCCGACGGTATATATAATGCCATTGCGCTGGAGAATCAGCAGGTCAGTACCAGAACCGGCGTGATTAATTATGCTCAGGATCGGGATATGTACACCTTCACACCGTCTGTTTCCGGCAGCTATATGTTGAGTGCCAGCGGTGATATCAGCCTGATTACCAGCGTGTACGCCTCCGACCGCAGCCTGATTTCGGCCGGTGCAGCAGGGACTGCCTCCGCTGCAACCGTGGAACTGACAGCAGGAACTCTGTATTATGTCGAGGTACGCGGCGGAAATGCCTCCGTTACGGGAGATTATCAGGTAAACGTGCTTTATCAGGGCAGCGTAACCAACATGACCGCTCCGTCTAACCGCATGGTGACCTTGAGCCAATCTGAGGGTATCAAAGTATTTTCTTTTACCCCGGCAGTCACAGGGCGTTATACCGCCCGGGCACGGTCAAATGGGTTGAGCATAGCCGGGTATTTGTTTGACAGCTCCGGTCGCTGGCTTGCCACCTCGCAAAAAGGCCGGGTGCTTTATGACAATTTAAACGATTTTAATTTATATGAGGAGCTGCAGGCCGGGCAGACCTATTATATTGCTGTTAAGGGCTGGTCATCTACTTCTACCGGCAGCTTTGGCTTATATTTGTATCAGGATGACTGCACCGGCGGTTCCTATTATCCCACGTCGCTTTCCGTAGGGACGGCTCACAGCGGTAAGATAGAATATGCCTATGACAGCGATATGTATCAGATCACCCCTGATTTTTCAGGAACGTATACATTTAACGCCGGAGAAAATATGACAGGTACCCTGTATAACAGTTCACGGCAGCAAATCAAAACCTCTGCCGGGAGCTTTACCGAGAGCCTGACCGGCGGGCAGAGTTATTATTTTGAAATTCGCCATAGTGTATCAACCGGAACAGGGAACTATCAGGCGAGGGTAAGCCTGACGCAGCCCACCGGGTTTGGGGTTTTGGCAGAAGGGGGATCGGCAACGGCATCCGGGAGCGTGGGATATCGGCTGACTCTTTCTCAGGCAAGAACCTATACCGTTTCTGCTGTCGGCGCTGAAATCGGCAAGCTTTATACAGTGGATGGGCAGGAGATTGATTCCTTTTCTCCGGGAGAAACGACCATGACACGGGAGCTGTCTGCAGACGTCTATTATGCCTATTTTACCGGCAGTAATATGAATGTTGTGTATTACGGGGACGATGCAGGGAACGAGCTGTCCCGAGCGCATGCGCTGACGCTGGATCAGATTCAGTCCGGTCAAATTGAAATGACGGGGGATCGGGATGTGTATTCCTTCACTCCTCAATATAGCGGCACTTACTTGTTTGGAACCGATCAATCCTCCGGCATGAACGGTACATTATATGGTTCTGACGGGGCTGTGATTGCTACGGATCACAATGGCGGAGAATGCATGATTTCTGCCGATTTAATCCAAAATCAAACCTATTATTTGTCCTTGGAGGGTCAGCAGTCCGGGGATGGTTATCAGGTGGGCGTATCTCAGCCGTTGGTTTTGGTTGCCAATGCCGCTGCCATGACCGGTGATACTGCTTCGGTGCAGATTGCAGAAGCAGGCGATCGGAAGGTGTTCCGTTTTGTACCTGCCGAAAGCGGTATTTATACGGTTAAAAGCCTTGCTGATCAGACTGTCTGGGGAGGACTTTATCAGTTCCTGGGCGGAAGCATTCAGGAGGAGACCGGCTTTTCCATGACCCGTGAGCTGACTGCCGGGGCGACCTATTACATCAGTACCGGCTATACCGGCATTCAAGCCGGCAGTTATACGGTAGCAGCCTATCGGGATGATTACAGTGACAAGCTCGGTGAGGGCTGCACCGCCTTTACCGGCAGCGTGAATGGAGTCATCAACCATGCTGCGGATGTGGATGTGTTCCGCTGGATTCCGGAGGAAAGCGGATTCACAACGGTAAATTGCGGAAATCTGACCGCCGTGCTTCGGGATTCCTCCGGCGCAGCCCTTGCCCAAAGCGAGGGGGGGATTTTGCAATACTCCATCCAAAGCGGAACCACTTATTATTTAGAGCTTTCCGGAGCAACAGGGAATTATTCCGTAACAGCGACAACCGCAGCCGGCGGCGTTCCGGTCACAGCTGCAGCGGGTGAAATTGTTGATATGAGCTGCCACGTGGAGTGGGAATCTGCCATTACCAGCACCTATACCGTTGCTTTCCGTGCAGATGAATTTGAAATTTATGACCTTTGCGGCTTTACGTATGCAAAGGAAACAACAGCCGGGCTGACCTCCGGGGGCGTTACTGTGCTATCTGTCACACCCCGTGCAGACGGAACCGTCGCTGTTACCTTCCGAACCAACGGTCTGAATGGCTATTGGCTGAAAAAGACAGCCAACTTGGTGCGGCTTAAGGCTAAAAAAACCGGAACTTTTGTGGTTTATGCGTCCGTGGAACGATGAGAAGGAGGAAAAAGGATGAAAAAGAAGATAGCAATCATATGTGTGGCGGTGATGCTGTGCGCCGGGGCGGTATATGCGGCGGTGAAGGACGGGGGAGAGTTATCCACCGAGCCGATCCGGGAAGAAACAACCGTACCGGTGGAAGAAATCACCGT
>CAKSSZ010000158.1 GCA_934489915.1 uncultured Clostridia bacterium
CGATTTTGCAGGAATAACCGCAAACTCTCCGTCCCTGTCGCTCAGCTTCAGCGATTCGGAGCCAAAGTCATATTCTTCAACACCGTCATATGAGGGAATAAATTAAATTGCTGAAATACCATCCCCATTTTCTGGCGGTGACGGTTAATGTTACATTTCGGATCGGTAATATCAACGCCTTCAAAGAAAACCTGTCCTTCTGTTGCGCTTTCCAACAAATTAAGAGAACGCAGGAAAGTAGATTTCCCAGAACCGGACGGGCCGATGACCACAACAACTTCTCCCTGGCAAATGGATGCGTCCACATGATCCAACGCCTTAATGGAATGATTCTCTCCATAAAACTTGCAAAGGCCTTTTGTCTGAATGAGAATTTTACCGTTCATTCTTTCTCAGCCTCCTCTCCAAAACACCAAGCAGCTTAGTCATGCCGATTACCACAACCAAATACAGAATAGCCACCAGCATAATCGGGTTAAATTGATCATAGGTAGTGTTTTTAATCTGGTTACCGGCCTTGGTCAAATCCATGACCGCCACATAGCCCACAACGGAAGTTTCTTTCAATAATGCAATCATTTCATTCCCGATGGCAGGCAGAATATTTTTAAATGCCTGCGGCAAGATGATCAGCTTCATGGTCTGGGCGCCGGAAAAGCCCAAAGAACGCCCTGCCTCCATCTGCCCCTGGTCAATGGCCAGAATACCGGAACGAATCACCTCCGCCACATAGGCACCGGAATTGACTCCAAAGGTAATAATCGCCACCCAGGTACCATCCTTCGCAGTTGTAAAAATGATGAAAAAGGAAATCAGCAGCTGTACCACTACAGGAGTTCCGCGAATCACCGTTAAATACAAATTGCAAAGCATATCCAGAGGCTTCAAATTTTTATTTTGCCGGGCGGCAACCTTGGTAATCGCCACAATAGTGCCGATGATAACACCGATAATCAATGCGCCAATCGTGATAATCAGCGTTTTTTCAAACCCGGTAATTAAAACCTGATATCGATTTTTCACAATAAAAGTTTGATACAATGTGTTTGTCCAATTGTGGAACCAATTCATCCCGTTCTATCCTCCATATAGGAAAGGCGGCGCTGACTTGCTGCGCCGCCCGTCTCATCCTTAATTTTTATTCAGCGTCAAACGGCAGCTCGTACTTTTGAAAAATTTCAGCCAGCTTACCGCTATCTTTCAAATCCTTCAATGCAGCGTTGATTTCAGCAGTCAACTCGTCATTGCCCTTTTTCATAGCAATAGCATAAGTTTCCTGAGTCATAGCTTCATCCAAAACAATTGTTTTACCATCTTGCTTTTCGGACAGAGCCTTTGCAACCTGGTCATCAATTACCACAGCGTCTGCCTTACCGGAGGTTAAAGCAGCAACAGCTTCCGCACCGGTCTTAAAGGACTGTACTTCATAATCGTTATCCAGCAGATACTGTTCGCCGGTGGTACCTTCCTGGCAGGCAACAACCTTGCCCTTCAAATCATCAGCCTTTTTAATATCACTGTCAGCCGTTACGATAATCGCCTGAGATGCGGTATAATAATCGTCAGAAAAGTTCATGTTTGCTTTTCTCTCATCCGTTGCAGTGATCCCTGCAATCGCCACATCATACTTACCGGTAGCAGCGCCGGTCAGGGCAGCGTCAAAATCAATATTGGTGATTTCAAGCTTGCGACCCAGCTTTTCAGCAATTGCTTCCGCAATATCAGCGTCCACACCTACAACCTTGCCTTCTTCTACATACTCAAACGGCGGGAATTCCGCATTGGTAGCCATGGTCAGAACAGAACTGTCAGCCTTAGTATCGGGCGCAGCAGATTCTGCAGGTTCAGTGGAATTGTTACCGCAAGCGGCCAGGCTCATTCCGCAGCTTACAGCTAACAGCAATGCAAGTACTTTCTTTTTCATAACGACATTCCTCCTAAAAAACATATAAAAATTTATCACATGAATAATTATAGCATAAAAATTCATCGAATGCAAGCTTTTTTTAAAAAAATTTCATTTTTTTATGCACGGGGATGTGTGCGGTGATAAACATCCTGCATTCGTGCCTTTGCAAGCCGTGCATATACTTGGGTTGCAGAAGCGCTGGTATGCCCCATAATCTTCTGAATGGAAGCCACATCGGCGCCGTTTTCCATCAAATGCGTAGCAAAGGATTGACGGAGTGATTGAGGTGTAATTCCTTTTTTTAATCCGGCCTGCTGCTGATAATGCTTCACCAGCTTCCAAAATCCCTGCCGGCTGAATCGGCTTCCCTTGCAATTCACAAAAAGAGCCGGCTCGTCCGGAGACATCACCAAATAAGGCCGTGCCTTTTTCAAATATTCTTCCAAACACAGAGCCGCTGTTTCGTACATAGGAACAGCCCTGCGGTGCACGCCACCCCCGCAGAACAGCTGCCGTGAGGGAAGATTTAGATCGGCTACATTTAAAGAAATCAATTCTGAAACACGCATCCCTGTGGCATACATTAATTCCAGCATTGCTTTATCACGGCACCCTTTTGAATCCACCGCTTTCGGCTGTTCTAAAAATAATTCCACTTCCTGATTGGTCAAAATCCGAGGCGCCTTTTTTTCTCCTCGGTCAATATGTATCGCCTCTGTCGGGTTTTGTTCTATCATCCCCCGTTCCAGCAGGTATTGGTATAACGAACGAATGGAGGACAGGCTGCGTGCAACCGTCGTCCCTGCCTTTCCTTTCTTTTGTTGTGCGCACAGATATTTTTGAACAGTATCCCGCCGCACGCCCAAAAGGCTGTCAATTTGCTCCTCGGTTAAAAATCGAAGATAGGCCTTCAGATCCCGTTGGTAGGATTCCAATGTACTGACTGATGCCCCTCTCTCCCGGGAAAGAAAGGAAATAAAATCGGTTAAATATTCCTCCATTGCTCTACACCGCCTTTACGACAAATACAAATTAGAAATCAGTCCCAGCAAGCGTGGGGTGAGATAGGTCTCCACCAGGCCTGCAACAAACAGTCCGCCGGCAGACGCCGCCATCACTGCACAAAATCCTAAAAACAATGCCCGAAACCGAACCGTCTGCCTGCCCGGCCGGCAGCAGCATTCCAATAAATAAGCAGAAAGACGCATGCTTTTTTGCGCCCCCAGCAGCAAAAACGGAATCCAGATCAATGCCGAGGGCAATATTCCGAATAATAAAAACGGAAACACCCGCAGACCATACAACCGAAAAAACACCATTGCGGTAAACCCCGCCGCAAACCCCTTATACCAAACCACAAAGGGAGCCGTAGCCACTCCCAAAAGAGATAATCCGCTGAGAAATAGGAGAAAAGAGATGCCGGTTGTTTGCAGCACGGACTGCCGTAAAATACTCTCCTCCGCCGGATGATCCATCTGAGACAGCTGGGAAAAGAAGCTGCCTAAAAATTCTTGTAGCTGTGCCTCATCGCCAATCCGGTCAAAGGAACAAAAACCAATAAATAAGCCCAACGCCAAAGCCGTTAGCAATAAAATTAAAAAGACGCTGTTTTTCTGCCAGTATTGCCGCAAAATCTCTTTATTTCTCACTGCATATCCCCCCTATTTTACAGTAGTATCCTATGAAAGGGGACAATCCGTCTATGCTCCTATTTTCCCATGGCCTCCGACCGATCGGCACAACTTTGCATGGCCTCCATCAGCGCATTGCGGAATCCTTTTTCCTCCAGAATTTTTACTGCCTCAATGGTGGTTCCTGCAGGAGAACACACCATGTCCTTCAGCTGTGCCGGATGAAGTCCGGTTTGGGATACCATCGCGGCAGAGCCTTCCACCGTTTTTGCCGCTAACAAATATGCCTTATCCCGTGGAATCCCACAGCGTACCGCTCCGTCTGCCATTGCTTCAATCATCATAAATACATACGCCGGGCCGCTGCCGTTGACTGCAACGGCGCCATTCAACAGCTTTTCCTCCAAATAAATACAATCCCCAAGACAAGATAAAATTTCCCGGGCAAGAGTGGCGTCCTCTTCCGTAACCGGCGGCTGATACGTATAAGCCGTCATACCGCAGTTGACCTGAGCCGGCATATTAGGCATGGTGCGAACCATCCGTACCTCTC
>CAKSSZ010000159.1 GCA_934489915.1 uncultured Clostridia bacterium
TCTCCGGAAGGAAAGGGTCGCCGCCTGAAAGAGGAAATTGCAGAAGCAATTAAAAATAAAACTGATGTGATCCCCCTGATCAAGCAAACAGTTGAAAACTGGGAGCCTGTTCCTTATGCGGACGAGGTCGGGACGGTGATCAGCGTCGGTGACGGGATTGCGGCTGTCAGCGGTCTTGATCATGCAGAATATGGAGAAATTCTGGTCTTTGAAACCGGGATTAAGGGCATGATTTTGGATTTAAAGCAAAATCGGATTGGCTGTGTTATTTTCGGGGACGATTCTGAAATAACAGAGGGCAGTGTGGTACACAGAAGCAGAAAAATTGCCGGTATGCCGGTTGGCAGGGGCTTTTTAGGGCGTGTGATTGACGCACTTGGGAACCCGATAGACGGCAAAGGCTTGATTAAGGAAGAGAGTTATCTACCCATTGAAAGTCCGGCACCGGGCATTATCGACCGGCAGTCGGTTAATGAGCCGTTGGAATCCGGTATTCTGACCATTGACGCTATGTTCCCAATCGGAAGGGGACAGCGTGAGTTGATCATCGGAGATCGCCAGACCGGAAAAACGGCAATTGCAGTAGACGCTATTTTAAATCAAAAGGGAAAAAATGTGGTATGCATTTATGTAGCAATCGGGCAGAAGGCATCTTCTGTTGCACAGCTTGCCGAGACGTTTCGCAAGCACGGTGCGTCCGATTATACCATTATTGTCAATGCGTCTGCAAGCGATCCGACCCCCTTGCAATATATTGCACCCTATGCCGGCTGTGCCATGGGGGAATATTTCATGCGCAATGGCGAGGACGTGCTGATCGTTTATGATGATTTATCCAAGCATGCAATTGCTTACCGTACCTTAAGCTTGCTGCTGGAGCGGTCTCCGGGGCGGGAAGCATATCCTGGAGATGTATTCTATCTTCATTCCAGACTGTTGGAGCGATCTGCTCATTTGTCTGATGCATGCGGCGGCGGCAGCATGACGGCGCTACCTATTGTGGAAACGCAGGCAGGCGATGTGTCGGCATATATCCCAACCAATATTATTTCTATCACGGACGGTCAGATCTTTTTGGAGAGCGATTTGTTTTTCTCCGGTCAGCGTCCGGCGGTAAATATTGGATTGTCTGTCTCCCGTGTAGGCGGCGCCGCACAGACCAAGGCGATGAAAAAGGCGGCGGGTGCCATTCGGCTGGATTTGGCACAATACCGAGAAATGGAAGTATTCACGCAGTTTTCCAGCGACCTGGATGAGGTTACAAAAAATCAGCTGCATTACGGGCAGGGATTGATGCAAATTCTGAAGCAACCCCAGTACAGTCCTTTGGCGCAGCATGAGCAGGTTGTGATTTTAATTGCCGCTTTGTCCCATTTGTTTCGCGAGGTGCCGGTCAATGAGATTTTTGCCGCAAGCCGAAAAATGCTTAGTTATATAGAAGATAAGCTGCCTGAATTATGTGTGCGGATTGAAAAAACGGGTCAGTTTACGGATGATGACAAAGCGCAAATAATAAGTTCCGTAAAAGAATTTATGGGTCATCGGGAATCATAGGGGGCTTTGTTATGCCGAATACCAAGGAAATTAAAAATCATATCAAAAGCGTTCGGGATACCCAAAAAATCACAAATGCAATGTATATGATTTCTTCTATGAAAATGCGGAAGGTGAAAGCGGATCTGGATAAGACCCGTCCTTATTTCAACGCAATCAAGAGTGAAATCAAGAGAATTTTCAGAACGGTAAAGGATGTGGAGAACCGCTATTTTTATCCGGTAGATAATGTGACGGAATTAAACGGAACCTATGCGCTGCTGGTGGTTACTGCGGATAAAGGACTTGCCGGAATGTATAATCAAAATGTGATTCGGGAGGCGGAGAAGCTATTGGCGTCCCACCCGGATATAAAATTGTTTGTAGTGGGCGAGTATGGCAGACAATATTTTTATCATCATCATGTACCGGTTGAAAAAAGCTTTTTGTATACGGCTCAGAATCCGACCATGCAGAGGGCACGGGAGATCAGCGCCATTTTATTGGAGCTTTTTGACCGACATGAGGTTGAGAAAATTTTTATCAGTTATACGGACATTAAAAACAGCATCTGTGAGGAAGCCCGGACAGAACGTCTGCTGCCGTTCCACCGGAAAACGTTTGCAGGGAGTCTGCCGGAAAAAGAGGTTAAAATTCCATTTGAATTTGTGCCGTCGGTAAGCGATGTACTGGATAATATTATTCCAAGCTATGTTTCCGGTTTTATTTACAGTGCGCTTGTAGATAGCTTTTGCAGCGAACAGAATGCGCGTATGACTGCAATGAACAGTGCAAATCAAAATGCGCAAAAGCTGCTGGAAAATCTGTCGATGCAATATAACCGGGTGCGCCAGGCGGCAATCACGCAAGAAATTACTGAAATTTCTTCCGGTGCAAAGGCGCAGAAAAAGAAACGGTAGTTCCTCAAAGGAAGGAGACAAATATCTTATGAATACAGGAAAAATTATTGAGATTTCAGGGCCTGTCATTGACTGTCAGTTCAGCGCCGGCCATCTTCCCAAAATCAAAGAGGCACTGTCGGTTCAGGTGGCAGGTGAAGAGAAAATCATGGAAGTGGCCAAACACCTGGAAAATAATATTGTTCGCTGCATCTTGCTGGCAGAGAGTGAGCATTTATCCCGCGGTATGGAGGTGCATGCTACCGGGAAAGGAATTCAGGTGCCGGTGGGGAACTGTACCCTTGGCAGAATGTTTAATGTTTTGGGAACTCCGATTGACGGAGAAGGAGACATTCCCGCTGACGCAGAACGGTGGGATATCCATAGAAAAGCGCCGAGTTTTGCAGAACAGCAGCCTGCGGCTGAAATTCTGGAAACAGGGATTAAAGTCATTGATTTGCTAGAGCCTTATCCCAAGGGCGGAAAAATCGGTCTGTTTGGCGGTGCCGGCGTTGGAAAAACAGTTTTAATTCAAGAGTTGATTCATAATGTTGCGATGGAGCACGGCGGCTATTCCGTCTTTACCGGTGTAGGGGAGAGAAGCCGTGAAGGAAACGATTTATGGACAGAAATGCGGGAGAGCGGCGTGGCGGATAAGACTGCGTTGGTTTTCGGGCAGATGAATGAATCCCCCGGGGTTCGTATGAGAGTGGCGCTTTCCGGCCTGACGATGGCGGAGTATTTCAGAGATCAGCAAAACAAGGACGTATTGTTGTTTATTGATAATATTTTCCGTTTTGTGCAGGCGGGCAGCGAGGTTTCCACCCTCCTGGGAAGAATGCCTTCCGCTGTAGGCTATCAGCCCACATTGTCTGCGGAAATGGGCGCTTTGCAAGAACGGATTACATCTACGAAAAACGGATCTGTTACTTCGGTTCAGGCAGTTTATGTGCCTGCAGATGACTTGACTGACCCTGCGCCTGCAACCACCTTTACTCATTTGGACGCAACAACAGTTTTGAACAGAAAAATTGCTGAGCAGGGGATTTATCCGGCGGTAGATCCTTTGGATTCTACTTCTCGGATTCTGGAGCCGGACATCGTTGGACAGGAGCATTATGAAACAGCGCGGAAGGTTCAGGAGGTTTTGCAAAAATACAATGAACTGCAGGATATTATTGCTATCCTTGGTATGGATGAGCTGAGCGATGAGGATAAGGAAACGGTAGCACGGGCAAGAAAAATACAAAAATTCCTTGCTCAGCCGACACACGTTGCAGAAAAGTTTACCGGGATACCGGGCATTTATGTACCGTTATCCGAAACCATACGGGGGTTCCGTGTGATTTTGAGCGGCGAGGCAGATCGGTATCCGGAAGCTGCTTTCTACAATGTGGGTACCATTGATGACGTGATCCGAAAGGCAAAATCCCTGGAGGAGGAAGCGTAATGAATACCTTTAAAATCCATATTCTTGCGGCTGACGATGTGTTTTTTGACGGAGAATGTGAATCTATTGTGATTCCTACCTCCCAGGGGCAGTACGGTATTCTGGCATGGCACAGTAATATGATCAGTGCGATTGTGCCGGGAGTGATGACTTACCGCACTGCGGATGGGGCGGAACAGATTGCCG
>CAKSSZ010000160.1 GCA_934489915.1 uncultured Clostridia bacterium
GCATTACCCCGGGGTTTTTATCCCAAAAACCGGTTTTGTGAAATGGTTGTGGTTACGTTTGCCGAGTAAATTCTTGCAAAACGCATAAAATTATAACGCTTTGGTTTGCCGTCGACCAGATCCATGCTGTAGAGTCGTTCTTCCTCTAATTCGTCAATCACATAGCCGGGATCTGCAAACAACCGATCCAATTGAAACCGAAGGGTTTCAAACCTTGAGCGTAAAGCGCCATAGATCATGTCAAACAGTTCAAATCCGAAAGCTTTGTTGTAAAACAGCCACATGGATCGGTGGGTGTTTTGCAGCGTTTCGATTCGATGTTCAATTTCAATGCTGTCGTCATAGAGCTGATGTAGCGCCTCTTGGTTCCGCTGATCATAAGCGGCTTTCAGCCGCAGCCCGAAATCTGCCTTTTTTTCCATGACTGAGATCACTGCTCTGTAGAAGTTGAACGCCTCCAGCAGAAAGCCCTTTTGCTGCCCTCTGGTTTTGTATTCCCGGCTGATTTTTTCATAAAAATGCTGAGTTTCAATGCCTTCCATGTCTTTATCCATCAGACCGGCAAGGGGGTCATTGTATAATAAAAAGCGTGTGGGATTTGCAATATCGCTCTGAGAGCCGCCGTCAGGATGATCTGCCAGATCCAGCATAAGAATATCGTCTGCGTCAACTTTTGTTAAATAGGTGAACCGTTCTTTGATTTTCTCCAAATCATATACGCCGGTATAGTCCATTTCAGCATATAGGGTAAGCGCCAGCAGAGAAAACACCAGCGGGCATTCTGCCCCGTTTTGCCATACGGTAGCGATGACCTCGTCAACCCCTCGGTTCATGCACGCCTGCAGCGCCGAAACAGAGGAGGCAACGGTAATTCCGTATGCAGGGCAGGGACCTGTCCATGCCCAAACGCCGCCTGCAAAAATCGTATGATCGGTTAACTCATGATGACGGTCAAGCATAGCTTCATACAGAGACTGATCCTTTTCTCCGTAATGCCAATAGACCTGTTCTACATCTTTCGGCACCTTTTCTTTGACCACGTCTGAGAATTTCACATCCGGCGCATAATATTCGCCGCCCGATGCCATGCGGAAAAACATATCGCTCCACATCATTGGTTGAAATCCATATTTTTTAGCGATTTCACGGCAGCGGTTCAGATGCCTGCAAAAGATTTCAGCCTGATCCTGATAACCGTTTTTGTCTAAGTATGCACCCCGTCCCAGATAATGAGCCTCATCCATACCGATGTGAACCCGACGGGTGTGATACATTTCGGACAAGCTTTTAAACATATCCTCAATCAAGGCATAGGTTTCTTCACTATCTGCAAGCAGGGTATCGTGGGTGTCCCGGAGGTCTTTGGAAGCCTCCCACCGTAATGCTGTTTCCAAATGGGCGAGGGTCTGAATGCACGGGACCAATTCAATGCCGAGGGCTTCCCCAAAGCGTTCTACCGTTTGAATTTCTTCCCGGGAATACCGTCCCCGCATATGTCCAAAATAAGGGTGACCCGGTACGGTATAAGTATCCTCTGTGTATAGCATAAACAGGTTTTGCCCCATCAAAGCCATGTATTTCATAATGGTTTGAATGGTTTCTACTTTAAACACAGAGTTTCTGGACATATCAAACATGGCGCCGTTGGTTTTAAAATGCCCTTCCTCCTGCACCTCAAAATCTGTATTGTGTGTTTGACAAAGGATGGACAGTCCACGGAAAAATGTGCATTTTTCGCTATACCGTATGGTTGCTTTTTCACCCTTACGGGAAACGAAAACGGATTTTTTGCCGTCAATTTTTTCTGCTGTTACCACCAGGTCGGCGTCGGCACCGGCAGTTTCAAATTCCAGCACGTCCTGCACCTGCTTGATGCCGTCCATCAACGGTTCTGCATTTAGAAATTTCAGTTTCATTGGATAAGATCCCCTCACAATTTTATATTTTATTTTTTATTAAAAACAGGGCGGCGTCATGCTTCAATGGAGTACATTTCACAGACGTCGCCATTCAAAATCAGCTATTTTATTTTGCCAGAACCTTTTTCAGATGAACAAACCGAGGCAGCCCGTCTTCTTTGGTCAGCTTGGTTTCCCCTTGGATCAGGGGCAGAGCATAATCAATAAAGTCCTGCGTCAGACCGTCTTTGGTTTCGTTCAGCCATTCCATGGGAACCTTTTTCTCGGTATTGGCTACGATGCTCAGATCAAACAGCTTAATGTTACATACATATTTGCCGTTTTCGTAGGAACGCTCAAAGCCAACCATTTTATCGGTTACACCATTGGCTGCGTTAGTAACTGCTGCCTGTCCTGCGGCAAAGGATTCATCAATATCCGTTTGAGAAGCACAGTGAGCTGCGCACCGCTGCAGCAGAGAAAGCTCAATACCGCGTACCTTTGCACCGGTTTTTTCTTTCACTACATTTGCCAGATAAGTGGCAAGACCACCTAACTGAGCATGACCGAAGCTATCCTTTGTCTGTGCCAGGTCAGCGCCGTATTCGGAAATATAGGTGCCGTTTTTGTCTTTAATGCCTTCGGAGACAACTACAATGCACTTACCGCACTGATCATAAATCTTTTGCACGCTTGCCAGAAAGGCGTCCATATCAAAGGGAACCTCAGGCAAATAAATCAGATCGGCGCCGTTTCCGTGAATGCCTGCTAAAGCAGCGGAGGCGGTCAGCCAGCCGGCATTTCTGCCCATTGCTTCAATAATAGTGATCATGCCGGTATCATATACGTGGGCATCGTGATAAATTTCCATCACAGAGGTAGCAATGTACTTTGCGGCAGAAGCGTAACCGGGGCAGTGATCTGTTCCTGCCAGGTCATTATCAATGGTCTTGGGAATGCCCATTACTCTGCATTCGTAGCCGTTTTCCAGCATAAACTTGGAAATCTTGTTGCAGGTGTCCATCGAGTCATTTCCGCCGTTGTAGAAGAAATAGCGAACGTCATATTTCTTGAAAATTTCCAGAATTCTTTCATAATCCGTAGTGTCTTCCTCCGGGCTTTTCAGCTTATACCGGCAGGAGCCGAGGGCTGAGGAAGGAGTGTATTTCATCAAAGCCAATTCTTCCGGATCTTCTGCACCCATGTCAATCAGGCGGTCATCCAGCACACCGCGGATTCCGTTGAGTGCCCCGTAAACCTTCGTAATTTCGTCACAGTCTAACGCTGCTTTGATTGCGCCGTATGCGCTGGCGTTAATGACGGAGGTAGGTCCGCCGGACTGGCCGATAATGCAAGCGCCTTTTAATGTACTCATGAAAATCAACCTTTCTTTTCTAAGCATTAACGTGTTAAATATATCACATATTTGCGGGAAAGTCAAGGTGCAAAAGTAACAAAATTTAGCGGATTCAAACGCCTCCTTTGGTATTCCCTCGAAGAAGTACATTTTTTAGCGCTTTTGCACGAAAGGGAAGAAGGGGATAAAGATACCCTTTTCCGTCTACTCCCCGGCTGAACAAAAGGAACAGGAACAGCGCTGCTCCCATTCCCACAAATCCGCGGAACCGGAACAGCCGGACCGCAATGAGCAGCAGTAAACGGCTGAATTTCAGAGCATATCCCAATTCTAAAGAAGGAACACTGAAATTGGACACAGTGATAAAGGCCATATATAAAAGAGCGTCCGGTGTAAACCACCCTGATTTTACCCCAAAATCCCCTAAAATCACCGCCCCAACCATGGAAAGGGAGGTGATCAGCACGTTTGGAGTGCTTAAGGAAGCCAGATCCATGCCGTCAATGATCAGCTCCAGCAGCAAAAGCTGGGCAAAAATCGGGATTTTTGCATCGTTATCCAAAATAAAAGAAAGCCATTCCGGAATATGGCCGGGGTATTGCAGCGCGAGCAGCCAAAGGGGAGTCAGTACCAGGGTGATCAGGCAGACCAATATTCTGGTTTGGCGGAGATAGCTGCCTGTGATCGGCAAGAAATAATAATCGTTGGCTTCTTCAAATAAATCCCAAAAATGCACCGGTAATATCAGCGCAGAAGGGGAATTGTCCACCAAAATAATCAGGTTTCCTTCATAAATT
>CAKSSZ010000161.1 GCA_934489915.1 uncultured Clostridia bacterium
GGCAGAGGCGGAAATTGCCGGGGTCAAAATCCTTTGCACCCACGGTCATCTGATGAGTCCGGGAGAACTGCGGAGGGAAATGAAAAAGCGCGGCTGCCGGGTTGGCTTGTTCGGTCACACCCATCAGGGGTACCTGGAACGGTTCCCGGACGGGAGCCTGATCATGAACCCGGGCAGCCCTTCCCGCCCCAGGGATCACCGCCCCTCCTGCGGAATCATTGAAATAGAAGGAACGGAAATCTGCGCGGATCTCCTTCCGCTGTGATAATCATTCCCCCGTCAAAAATCATCTGACGGGGGAATTTTTTTCAAAAAAGTCCTTGACAAACGGGAAAAAGCATGATATAATATGATTCGTTGAGTCGGTAACTGGGTGTAGCGCAGTTTGGTAGCGTGCTTGAATGGGGTTCAAGAGGTCGCAGGTTCAATTCCTGTCACCCAGACCATACCGAGTGTTCTTACAGAACCTGAACGGTTTTGTATGACACTCGGTTTTTTATTGCCTTAAACAGGTATGCAGATCGTTTTTGCAGCTTCCCATCCATAAATTTAACCTTTCCTAACAGCAAGGCAGTAATTGACATGCTCAAAGGCTTTCATATCCGCCCCGACCCGATCGATGATCTCCCTTTGAATATCAGCGGGCGTCAGCAACTCATAAATGAGAAACCCGTGTATTTCCAGCAGCTTATCAAGATCTTGATAGGAAAATGCCGACTGCATCGGTTCACCTCCCGCTTTTGCCATCATAACCGTGTTTTGGATACGCTTTTCGGGCGCACCAAAGAAGTTTTCGTCCGGATAATCAAACACAAGCGTGCTGCCGTCCGCACAAAGAGAGGAAAGCTCGGCAAGCGTTTTTTCGATTGCCTCCGCTGAAAGATAGCAAGTTACCCCGAGCCATGAGAAAAAGGATTTTACGGTCGGGTCAAAGCCATCGGCAATCAGGCGTTCCGATAAGCTGTCCCTTGCAAAATCCACGGGGACAAAGGTGAGGTTGTCCGGAACCGTCCAACCGGCTCGGGTAACCCTTTCTATTTTATCCTTCTGCGTCAGAGGGTGATCAACCTCAAACACCTTATCCTTTTTCAAAAACTCTGTTTCCCGAAATGCGAAGGTATCCATGCCTGCACCAAGGATGACATATTGCTTTGTGCCGGTCAGGACAGCAGCTTTTAACGCCTGTTCCGTGTAAGCCGCACGGCAAAGCGGTGACGGTGCGATATGACCGTTCACAAGTCTGCGCAGCAACACTGTCGGTTCCCCGTTTGCGGAAGCAAGCTCCGGTTCAAAAAACTTCACCCCGCCGAGGATATAGCCCTGAACGGCAGCATATTCTTCTGCCGTCATCAGCTCTTTGGCAAGGTGATCGGCGAAAACCGGATGTTCTTCGTTTTCTGCATGAAACGCCCGTCCAAAGGAACTCATCAGGGCGGTAATACTTGCTTTTTGATTCATACTTTTGTCCTCCTATCCCTTTGTTCTCCGTAATTTTTCTCATTCCGATCGCAGCCCGATCATCCCTCACATCGGCATACTCCGTAGATTGCTTCGGCATTACGCCCGCATCGTCTCTTGAAGCGTCATGACAGAACAACCCTTGCTTTCATAATAGGCAAGCATTTCCGGTAGCTTCTTTTTATCATAGCTTGTGATACAGTCCGACAGCACATGAACGGTATATCCGCTTTTTGTCATACGAAAGCAGGTGGACTTGATACAAGCCGTTGCGTCAGCACCGGCAATATAGAACTCGGTAATGCCTTGTTCCTGAACAAATGCTGCAAACGCCTCGCTTGTCAGGGCATTGCTTTTTGACTTGGTGAAGATATGATCGGATACGACCTTCATTTCAGGTACCGGCTCTGCGCCACGGGTGCCGGGCTTGAAGGTTCTGGTTCCCGCAGACAGGTTGTTATGCTGAATATAAACAACCCACAGCTCCTCTTTGACCGCCCAATTGATTGCCTCATTGACTTTTTCAATGATCTCTTTGTAATGTTTCGTGATGTCATTTTGCAGGTCGATTACAACCAGTGCACTGTTTTTCATAGGATCTTTCTCCCTCCTTTTTACTTGTTCAATTTTACGGTCGCACTCCGATTCGCACTGCAAGGATAGAATTGACGATCTGCCGGAACCCGTAATCGAAGAACTCCTCTTCGGTCATGCCATTCTGAGCGCAAATAAAATTCCCCTTTGTTTCAGCAAGCGCAAGCAGTGAATCAAGGCTTGCCGAAAGCACATAGACGGTCAACGAAGGAACAATGTCCTTCCTCACCTCGCCGCTTTTCTGCCCACGCACAATGAGGGCTTCCAGGATCTTGTTGATCTCCATTCCAAGACACACTATATTTTTCACCGTATCGGAAGCAGCCGCCCGCTCAATCTCCGCCGCACCGGAATGCGTCAATGTCTCAAGCGAATGAGGATACTCCTTTCTGTAACGGCTCTTCGATCTGCACACCGCACGATAGGCTTCGACAAACCCTGCATGATCATTTACAGCGTTTTCCATCTCCGCCTTCAGTGACTGCAGCCCCTTTTCCATGATGTGGTGCAGGATATCCTCCTTGCTTTCGTAATACGTGTAGATCGTGCGCCGACTGTATTCGGACGCTTTTGAAATATCATCTACCGTTGTCTGCCCATAGCCCTTTTCCGAAAAGAGCTTTTCGGCTGACGCCATAATTCGCGCTCGGTGCAGTGCGGCAACAGCCTCTTTTTTGTTCATTTGCTCCATAGTAAACCTCGATTCTAAAAAGTATACTAACAGTATACCATATAATTTTGCTGCTGTCAAGAGGTATTTAACAGTTCCTATGCAATCACGCTTTTCGTACCGGGCTCCTAACAACCGCAAATATCTCATACTCTACACAAAAAAGCACACAGCGTTAGCTGAAATTCGCCTGTAACGCTGCGTGCTTTGAAACATCTCTGTTCTTCCCTTAATATTCCACTTCCCGATTTTCACCCGAACCAACTCTGACAACATAAATCTTTCTCTTTTCCGGATCCACAGTTACAACATCAAACAAAAGCTCCGTTTCATCTCCGTCACGGCGCACACGGTTTTTCGCACCCTTAGCCTACATCCTCATATCCGCACGCACGGTAATATTCTTTTGTTTTCTTTATAGACGGTCTCCTTTTTGCGAATCAGGGTAGTTCCCTTTTATTCTGATCCATTTTGTATCAGCTGTTTACACAAACCCTTCACAACCAACCTTGCTGACGCATTTATCATAACACATGCTGTACGCATTGTCAAGCGTTTTTCCATTGCAAACAAATTGGAGAAACAGGGGATCCCGGCAAACGCTTCCCCTTAATCCTTTCAGGCATAACGCCCTCCGGTACATGAGGATGATCATCCAATGCTATTATGCCTCGGTCCTCGGAAAAATAGTCGGCGAGGAGCAATCTGTTGAATACACGGCAAAAGCAGGCTTTGACGCTTGGGACTTCTTTATGATGGAAATGGCAAGACAGGACTGGACAAACGGCGGACGGATCCTGGATAGCAATCATCCGCTGAGAGGAAGTCATTATCTTGCGTTTGCACGCAAGCTGAAACAAATCGGCAGAAGAAAACAAAGAAATGTACCTTGAGCTTTTGCCGATCGCCAAAAGCTCAAGGTGTAAAAATTGCGACCGAAAATATGTGGAATTGGGATAAGGCAAAGAACTGTGCAATCCCCGCAGCATGCAGCGACCCCGAAAGCTTTAACGCACATTTGGATGCAGTGAACGATGATGATTTTGTGGCATGCCTTGACCTGGGTCACGCTGAAATGAAGGGTCTGGGAACCTCCGCCGCAAAGATGATCTTAAAGCTCGGCCACAGAATTGCCGCTTTACATATTCACGATAATGACAAGTGGCACGATTCGCATCAGATACCGTTCTCCATGGAGATCGATTTTGACAAAATCATTACCGCATTGAAAAAAATCAAATACAAAGGATATTTCACACTTGAGGCAGGCTATTATCTCAGCGATCATAACGAGGAAAACGTTTTTGAAGGGGTAAAAGCCCTTTATGCC
>CAKSSZ010000162.1 GCA_934489915.1 uncultured Clostridia bacterium
GCATACGCAGGTGGAAATTTCCCGGACAGATACCTTTTTGCTGAAAGTAAGCCCCCCTGTAAGACCTTCCGGAGAAATTAAAGGCTCGGAACGCCTGGTGTTGGTGGGACCGAAGGGAACGGTGTATTTACAGGAAGGCGTTATTATTGCCAACCGCCATATTCACCTTTCTCCCGCTTATGCCGAGAAGCATCACATTGCCGATCAGGATCGGGTGGATGTTTTGGTAGATGGCATTAAGCCGACCAAATTCTTTGATGTGCAGGTGCGGGTACGGGACGATTTCCGGGAAGAAATGCATATTGATACGGATGACGCCAATTCTGCGGCATTGCGTAACGGCGATAAAGTTCGGATTATCCGGCAGTAAGGAGGAGCGTTGTGTTTGCTCTGGAACGGCAAAAAAGAATTTTGGATCAGCTCAAAGAGCAGGGGTCTGTTACTGTCAGTAAGCTGAGCGTTCAGCTTGGCGTAACGGAAGAAACCATCCGGCGGGATCTGGAAAAGCTGGAAAAGCAGGAAGCCCTGCTGCGCACCCATGGTGGAGCTGTTCCGTTGGATGAAAATAAACAGGAATTTTCTTTGGAGCGTCGGAAAAAAATCAACCAGGATATTAAGCAAAAGCTTGCCAAAGAAGCTGTCACTTTTATTATGCCCGGCGATACGATTTTTATTGACGCCTCCACGACCGCTTTTTATATGGCACAGGAACTGAAGGGGTTTCACGGAATTACCGTGATTACCAACTCGCTGCGGGTTGCTACGGAGCTGTGTGGCTTGCCGGACATTAAACTGATTTTGGTGGGCGGCATGGTGAGCATGAATCAGTCCCTGGTAGGGAGCATGGCAGAAAGCAATATTCAGAATCATTACTTTGTCAATAAAATGTTTTTCAGCAGCCGGGGGATCAGCACGGCGGGTATTCTGGAAAGCAATGAACAGGAATGCTTTATCAAGCAAAGTATGATGAAAAATGCCACATTGAAGTACTATTTGTGCGATAAAGGAAAGTTCGGCCGGGTCGGGTTTGTAAAGCTGGCACGGTTGGAGGACATCCAGTACTTGATCACAGAGGACGGCGCAGTGGATGAGGAATTGCAGGCTGCCTTGCAGGAATATAAAGTGAAGGTTGTAACGGTATAGAAAATTACCTCAGGGAATCCGTCTGGGTTCCCTGTTTTTATGCAAAAAACATCTTGCACTCCGGGAAAAGATGTGTTATAATGGGGATAGTTCAATGGATACTGACGGATAAGGAGGGCGAGAACGGATGAAGGAGCAGGAAAAAGCTTTTTCAGATCATATTCCGGTGGAGTCTGCTTTTGCCGGTGCAGAGTTTTATGAAAATGAAGGTGATGACTGGGATACTCTGCTGGGCAAGGATTTGACGGAACGCAGTCAGCGTATTTCGTGGCACGGTTGGGTACGCAGGGGCGTGATTACCGGGCTTGCCATTTTAGTGGTTTTGTTGGGTGCGCTTTTAATGATCCGGAGCGGGACGGCAAAAAAAGCCGCTTTTTTGGATCGAAATATTGCGTTGCTTACGGCCGATTCGCCTTATTATCATAGCTACGGCTGTGAATACCTGGATGAGGAAGCATTTTCAGCTTGCACGATTGAGGAGGCGCAGGAACATGGCTATATGCCATGCCCTGAGTGCCATCACCAGAAATAGAAACCGAAGGGTGAGGTGCTTTGCTGTTGTGATCAGCAGGTACGGCGTCTTGCGGCGCTTAGGTCGCACGGTTGGTTTGGCATTTGTTTTTGAACTCAGAACAGGCGTTGCGGCAGGGTGATTTCATTTTGCTGCGGCGCCTTTTATACACCATTTGTGAAAAAGAAGTGTTGTTCTAATCACTGGGATTGAGAGGTTTGGTATGGAGAAAAGTATACAGGAAATAGCTGTGATTCAAACAGATTTTCCGGAAAAATTTGGCTTGCCCCGTCAAAGTGGCTTGGTGGAGGAACTGGAAGGAAGGGTAGTGCTTCACCCGCAATTTGCCCGGGAGGAAGCGCTGCGCGGATTAGAGGATTTTTCTCATATCTGGCTGATTTGGGGCTTTTCTGAGGCAAAGCACTGGTCGCTGACGGTACGTCCGCCCCGGTTGGGCGGGAATCGGCGGATGGGCGTTTTTGCCACCCGTTCTCCTTTTCGCCCCAACGGATTGGGTCTGTCGGCAGTGCGGCTGCTCCGGGTGGACGCAAAAGCCGGTATTTTGACCGTTGCCGGAATTGATTTAATGGACGGCACCCCGATCTATGATATCAAGCCCTATCTCCCTTATGTCGACAGTTATCCGGATGCGGTGGGTGGCTTTGGCGCCCGAGTATATGAAAACCGCCTCCATGTAACGATGGCAACCCAATGGAGACGGTTACTTTCCCGGCAGCAATGTGCCGCTTTGATTCGATTGCTGGAGCAAGACCCCCGCCCTTCCTATCAGGATGATCCGCAGCGAGTGTATGCCTTTTCCTTTGCGGGGTACACGGTACGGTTTCGGGTGGCGGGTTCGACGCTGCAGGTGACAGAGCTTATTCCGCCTGCCGACGAGCCGGCAGGTCAATGCGAATGATGGCAATGATAATGGAAATCATGGTGGACAGCTCGCAAATGCAGCCGGCATAAGACCGAATGACGTAGTTATAACACAGCCAGCAACAGCTGGTGAACAAAATGATACAGCGTACAAAAGCGGTATTTTTGTTGCCGTAGGCAATGGTGGACAGCACCTTTGCCGAGCCGCTTAACAGGCTATGAAAGCCTTCCCAGGTGAGAGCGGTAAAAATGAGAAATAATACGCTGAATACCACCTGCATGACGCCGGTTTTTTTGCCCCTTTCTACCATTCCGGTAAAAATCACATTGCGGACGCACCCCACCAGGTTCATCGCCATGCCGGTGTAGGCACCCAAAAGTAGATATTGGAATGCGAAAAAAAGTTCATTACCGGTTTTGAGCAGCAGGAGCGGCTTGTGTTTTTTGCATTGAAAGGTAAAAATGTTAAAGATGATTCCGATGATGCCGAATGCTTGAATGAGAACAGCCATGGGTTACGACTCCTTTTCTTTTGTTTTTGCCTTTTTATCTTATAATATTTTATTCTGAATGTCAATGAATGTTTGAAATGTTGATCAGCGAACAAATTTGTGATCTTGAAGGAAAGGAAGGCGTCACAATGAAAGAACGTCACCGGCAAATGATTGCATATTTAAAACGGGAGAAGAGAGCGTCCGTGAAAAAATTGGCGGCGCATTTTTATGTGAGCGAAATGACGGTTCGCAGAGATTTGCGTGAATTGGAGCAACAGGGATATCTGAGCCGTTATCCGGGCGGCGCATTGCTCAGCAGGGAGGACGAGCCGCCCATTGCATTGCGACGGTTGCTTCGCAGTGAAGAAAAGCAAAAGCTGTCCCGGCTGACCCGAAAGCATTTGAAGGATTCCCTGACTGTCTTTTTGGACAGTTCCTCTACCTGCACTTATCTGGTGCCTCACCTGGCAGAATTTAAAGAGATTAAGGTGGTGACCAATTCGATCCCCGGGTTGCTCCAGGCTGCCAAGCATCAGATTCCCTGTGTGATGGCAGGGGGCGATTATTATGTTCATGATATGTGTACGGTGGGGAGTGAGGCAGAATCCTTTTTGCGGAACATCAATGTGGATGTTGCATTCTTTTCTGCACTGGGGATTTCAGACGACGGGCTGATTACCGATCTTGACGAGCGGCAAACGGCAGTCCGTAAAGCGGTCATGGAAAATGCGAAAAAGAAGCTGTTTTTATTGGATCATAGCAAGCAGCATAAGAAATTTTTATATACTTTGTGCCGAGTGGAGGATGCGGACGAAATTATCATGCTGTAAAAAGGCTGTAGTTTTGTCATAGAAAAATCTAATTTACAGAAAAAACTTCACACGCCCCGCCCTGCAATCCCTCTTCCAAAGGATATTTGCAATCCTCTTCATGTTCTGCACCGCTGCAGTAAGCAAGCACTGTTCGGAAA
>CAKSSZ010000163.1 GCA_934489915.1 uncultured Clostridia bacterium
ATGAATACTGGTGCGGGAAGTAAAGGTTTTGTTGACGGGATCCACCGTACCGTATGCATATTCGGCCGCCCAGGCATATCTCCAATAACCTACAAAAATAACCTGATCCAGCCGATAACTCCAGGCAGAAGGAATATTCGAGTTAAAATATGCAGTTACATAAAACTTGCGGGCGTTGGTCTCTTGAAAAAACGGGTCGGAATACGTTTCCCTGTAAGACACTCGGTGCGCCTTCGGCCAATCTTCGATGGAATCGCCGTTCGGCCAACGGGACAGCGCCATCTTTTTCCCGTCCAATTCAAACAGCGGTGCCGTCAAGGTATATCGGGCTGCCTGGTGTTTAATTCCAATGCCTTCATACTGGCTGATTCCCAAATCGGAAAGCTTGGCTTGCAGCACCTTTCCCCGAGCGGCCGGATCCCGCAGCCGATTTTTCATTTCTCCGGAAATGGGCGTAAACCTTGATACGTCTAATCCCCTGCCTCCGTTGATCCGCACCTTGTCGTTTCCGTACGGCTGATACAAAATGGGCGCCGTTACCGTTCCGCTATCCTCCTCAGTCAGAGTAAAAGAGTTCTTTAAGAAATATTCTCCCTCATGGAGCAGCACCGTAACACCCTTTGATGAAACCGATCCCTCCTCCTTCCATTGGCGAATCATATCTCTTGCCTTCTCCAATGTTCGGAAGGGTGCCTCCATACTGCCCGTCCCGGTGGTATCGTCCCCATCGGGGGAAAGATGAATTTCATCGTAACGGCGCAGCTTCAGCTGAACCGGCTGAGAAAAGACCACCTCTCCCGCACTGCCGAAAGCGTCCTTCGGCGTCACAGACGCCTTTATATATTGCTGATCATACTCTGCCAAAAGAGGTAAGGAGCGTTCCACCGCACTGGTAATTAATTCATATTCCCCGTTCTCACTGTCAGACAAATACCAGGCATACGTACTGTTCTTTTCCGCATCCCCATCCTCATCAAAATAAGAATAAGAAAGATTCAGCCGCTCGCCCGCCATTTGACAGCCGCTCAAGGAAAGCTGCTCTGCTTTCGGGGCGTGATTGCTGGCGTTTACCTGCATACCGGCAGATAAAACCGCCGTTCCTTGATAGGGTCTCCTTTGGCTGACCGGCGTGACCTCGGCAAATAAATACCTCCCCACCAAATCTGCCGGAACGGAAAATTCATTGGTTACCGCACCGGGAATCTCTTTTTTCCCTGCGCCGCTTGCTGTCGGCGCACTGTACCACTTCCACAGATGGGTTCCCTCCGGGTCACCGTTGCGGTCATAATACTGAAAGAGTGCATGAATGGTACGCCCCGGAATGGCTCCTGCGTCAAAGGCAACGTTGGTTGCGACCGGTGCAAAGGCTCCGGGAATCACATTACTGTATGCAATCTCGCCGGTCGCTTCCTCCTCTGCTTTATTTTTTGGAATCACCGAAAAGGAGATATAATGATTTTCATCCGCTTCGGTCAGCGTGTAGCTGAGCTCGTTAGCGCCGGAAATGGCCTCCCGTTCCGTACCGGCTTCGTCCGTACTGCGATACCACTGATAAACGCTGCCATCCTCCGGGTCATCATTTTCATCCTGATAGCGGTAAGCGGCGGTCACCTTGCCGCCCGTCTCTGCACGCTCCGCAGAAATGGTTACCTGATCCGCCCGAGGCTTCACTGCCGGGGGTTTGGCAATCCTTTCATACAGGGTCACCACATCATCTAACTCCACTGTGCCGTAACGTGCTTTTTCCACATTCAAATAGGGAGCGCAGATCATCAGGTCAGCTAACTGATCCTCTCCTGTAAACATGACTTCTTTCGTTTTGGCGCTGCCAAGCAACTCGCCGGATTCATCAAACACCTCAGAAAAGATTTTTCCGTCCTCCTTATCGAAGGTAATCCGGAAGGTCAGCCACTGATCCGTCACCGCACCCTTGTAAAAATAGGAGCCGGCTGCAATATCACTGCCATCCGCCACTACGCTGTCATAATTTGCAAGGAACCCGTTATCCAACACATAAATCAGCATTTTGCTGGTAATATTCGCCACTACTCCGTCTTTATAAATTTTAGGACGCACCAGAAAATGTGCCGGCCAGCCCGTTCCACCGTCCGCATTGGCAAAATCCTTAAACCGTCCCCGGAAGGTCACCGTAATTTTTTCAGAAATATACTCCGGATCGGGGATCAGATAATATCCCGGCGTACCGGTACTGCCTACGGGCATCGCCAGTCTCAGGTAACGGTTGCTCCCCTCCTGCTCAATGGTAGAGGTAAAAGGCTTAGGAAAATTAGGAATGTTCACCCGATATTCTCCCAATTCCTCCTGTTGAAAATCCTGCACTACTGCTTTTCCTTCATCCCCATGACCGTCCTTGGAAATCAGGCTCCCGCCGGACAGTGCCGGTTTCCCGCGGTAAGGCTTGCAGACGCTGACAGGCGTTACTTCGACAAACAAATATTTTCCCTCATAGCTTTCGTCCAAAACATATTCAGATCGGGTTGCCTCCGGAATTGCCGTTTTCCCTGCGCCGTCAATGGTATCGGCATAATACCACTGCCACAAATGTTCTCCGGCTGCGTCACCGTTTAAGTCCTCATAAGTAAACTCTGCCTGTACCGCAGTACCCGGAACCGCTTTCCCTTTGACGGTCACCTTTCTTGCCGTGGGTGCAAAAGCCCCCCGTAATACATTACTGTAAGTAATACTCCCCTCCGGCTCTGCTCCGTCACTTTTGGGAACCACCGAAAATTTCAGAAATTTGTTTTCATCCTCCTCAGTCAGAGTATAAGTCAGACTGTGAGCACCGGAAATAGCGATCCAATCTGTCGAAGCGGCAGAAGCCGCCCGGTACCATTGATATTCACTTCCCTTTTCCTGCGCCCCGGACGGGTCTGAAAATTGATAGGACGCCGTAACAACCCCGCCGGTTTCCGCCTGATCCATCGCAATTTCCACCTGATCGGCAACCGGTTTCTGAGAAACGGAAAAATGGCTGTAAACGGTCGTGATATCGTCTATTTCAAAATCACCGTATTTGCCCTTTCCAGGGGAAGGTGCCTGGAAGAACAACGCCTCCAGCTGATCCGTTTCCTCCGTCAGCCGATCCTTGATTTGGAACGACCCAATCACCGCACCTTCTTCATTCATCAGCTCTATCTTCGGCGTACCCGTTTCGGAATCCAGCGTAATTCTCCAGTGCATCCATTGATCCACAATTGCTCCGGTATAAAAGCTGGAACCGGCACTGACGGATTTTCCGTTTAGATTCGTTCCCGCAAATTGACATGCCAGCTTATCTTCATAAACGTATGCCAAAATCTTTTGACCGGCAGTTTTATATTTTGCAACCAGAGTGTATTGCGAGGGGTATTTATTTCCGCCCAAAAAATTAGAAAACCGTATCTTTGCGTCAACGGTAACGGTTCCTGCCTTCGGCTCCGCCATTCCGTTAATCAGGTTATATCCCGGTGTACCGGTACTTCCATCCGGCACGGAAAGCTTCAACCAACGATTATCTCCCTCCTCCACGATCTCAGCAGTCACAGGAGCAGAAAACGGCCGTACATTTTTCGTATAGCTGCCTACCGCCTCCGCCTGAAAATTCTCTGTAACCGTCACATTTCCTTCTTCTGCCGCTGCCGGGACAAGCCCCAGCAAGGATACCAGTAAAGACATGATCAAACACATTGCAATTTTTCTCAATGCTATTCCCTCCTTTCTTCATTATAATTATAACAAAAAATATGCTCTCAAGACATATAAATTTCTTCCAATAAATCTGTTATTTTAGGTATTTTGCTTGCAATACTCCGCACACTATGTTATAATGAAAGAAAAAGAGAGAACGAAACGAGGGAAAATCCAATGATTTTGATTCAAAATGACTGTACGGGCTATATGAACCTGTACAATCCCCAGCTGCAGCTTCTCACCAATAACTGCCGCTTTCAGCTGGATATTCTCA
>CAKSSZ010000164.1 GCA_934489915.1 uncultured Clostridia bacterium
GATTAATAGTCTTTGGCTTGCAGCCGGAAGAAGCCCTGCGGGTGGGCGCAAACGGGGCAAACCTCCGGCGCTGATTTCCCGATAACTAGATGGCCGCAGTTGGAACAAATCCATGTGACGATTTCTAATTTCTGAAATACCCGTTGGTTTTCCAGGTTAGAAAGAAGGGTTAAATACCGTTCCTCATGGTGTCGTTCAATTTGACCTACTGCATGAAATAAGGAGGCAATGTGCGTGAACCCCTCTTCCTCGGCCTCCTTTTCGAATTTTTGATACATTTCATCCCATTCGTAATGCTCGCCTGCGGCTGCGTCCTTGAGATTTTCCGCTGTGGTGCCGATCCCGTTTTTTAAAAGCTTAAACCAAATTTTTGCGTGTTCTTTTTCGTTTTCCGCAGTTTCCAGAAAGATGCTGGCCATTTGCTCGTATCCTTCCTGCTTTGCCTTAGCGGCATAAAAGGTATATTTGCTTCTGGCTTGCGTTTCACCGGCAAAGGCTGCCATTAAGTTTGCTTCTGTCCGGCTCCCTTTTAATTCCATATTGTTTCCTCCTAAAAAAATAGTCTCTCATTGTATTATCATACGCTGAGAGACGAAAAATATACTTTTATCAATTTCAGGATTGGCTCTATTTCCAAGTGTAAGCAGCCAAAAACTCTTCCGCTTCTGCAATGGCCTGAGCGGAGGCGCCGGGTGCGCCGGGGAGCTTTCGCTCCTGCACACAGGTCTGCACGCTGATTGCCTGATAGATGTCCGGTTCAATGATGGGAGAGAATTGATGAAATTCTTCCATTGTAAAATCATCCAGTGCCTTTTGATGAGAGATGGCATAGGCGACCATATGACCGATCATGCTGTGAGCATCCCGAAAGGGAATCCCCTTTTTGACCAGGTAATCCGCTGCGTCTGTGGCGTTGGTAAAGCCCAAACGTGATTTTAAAAGCATCTCATCTGTTTTAATTTTCATGGTATCCAGCATTTTGCGGAATACCTTCAGCACCATTTTTACCGTGTCTACAGCGTCAAAGATTTGCTCCTTGTCCTCCTGCATATCCTTGTTATACGCCAGGGGCAACCCCTTCATAACAGTGAGCAAGCCCATCAGGTCGCCGAATACACGCCCGGCTTTTCCCCGTGCCAGCTCTGCCACGTCCGGGTTTTTCTTTTGCGGCATAATACTGCTGCCGGTGCTGTAGGCGTCATCCATTTCCACAAAAGAAAATTCGCCGGTGTTCCACAAAATAATTTCCTCGGCAAAACGGCTGATATGTACCATAATAACCGAGAGCACAAAGGCAAGCTCCAAGGCAAAGTCCCGATCGGATACGCCGTCCAGACTGTTGCGGGTAATGCCGGAAAATCCAAGCTCCTCTGCCACCATGCTGCGGTCTAAGGGGTAGGTGGTACCTGCTAAAGCGCCGGAGCCCAAGGGCATACTGTTGGTACGTTTTTTGCAGTCCTCTAACCGCTCCAGATCACGGCGGAACATTTCAAAATAAGCCAGCATATGATGCCCGAAATGAATCGGCTGCGCTTTCTGCAAATGGGTGTAGCCGGGCATAATGGTGGTTTGGTGTTCCTTTGCCAGGCGCAGCAGGGTATGCAGCAAATCTACCAGCAAGCCCGACAGCTCCTGCTCCTGATCCATCAGGTACATCCGCAAATCCAGCGCTACCTGATCGTTTCGGCTGCGGCCGGTGTGGAGCCGCTTTCCTACTTCGCCGATACGCTCGATCAGGAGGGTCTCAATATTCATATGAATATCTTCCGCTTCTACGGAGAAGGTCACCTTGCCCTGCTCAATATCCTCTAAAATTTCTTCCAATGTTTTGACAATCAGTGCAGCGTCCGCCTCCGGAATAATGCCGCATTTTCCCAGCATTTTTGCGTGCGCCATGCTGCCTCGAATGTCCTGACGGTACATTTTATAGTCAAAATGAATGGAAGAATTAAAATCGTCTACCAATGCGTCCGTTTCTTTGGAAAAGCGGCCGCCCCACAGCTTTTGATGCTCCATACTATCTTCTCCTGTTATTTGATTTCAATCTTGTCGCCCAGCAGCATTGCCCGCACTTTCAGAGGCAACCCAAACAGGTTGATGAAGCCTTCGGCATCCTTGTGGTTATACACATCGTCGCTGCTGAATGTGGCAAATTCTTCACTATATAAAGAATAGGGAGATTTGCTGCCTGCTACAATGCAGTTTCCTTTGTACAGCTTCAGGCGGACGGTACCGGTCACGGTCTGCTGGGTTGAGGTAACAAATGCGGACAGCGCTTCCCGCAGGGGAGTATACCAAAGACCGTCATAGATCAGCTCTGCCATTTGGTTGGCAACTTGCTCTTTATAATGCATGGTGCGGCGATCCAGGGTTAAATATTCCAGTTCCCGATGAGCGGCATAAAGCACGGTTCCGCCCGGAGTTTCATAAACGCCGCGGGACTTCATTCCAACCAGACGGTTTTCTACCAGATCGGCAATGCCGATTCCGTTTTCACCGCCCAGACGGTTCAGCTCTTCAATCATTTCCACCGGACCGTATTCCTTCCCGTTGATTTTGGTGGGGATCCCTTTTTCAAATTCAATTTCAATATAAGTAGGCTCGTCGGGCGCTTCTTCCGGCGTAACCATCATTTGCAGCATTTTAGACTGGGGTTCGTTCCACGGGTTTTCCAAATCCATGCCCTCATGGCTTAAGTGCCATAAGTTTTTATCCATGCTGTAGTTGTCTTCCTTGGTAACCGGTACTTCAATGCCCCGTGCCTTGGCATAATCGATTTCCTCGTCCCGGGAAGTAATATCCCACATCCGCCAGGGAGCAATGATTTTCAGGTCGGGTGCCAGTGCCTTGATGGTCAGCTCAAAACGAACCTGGTCGTTTCCTTTACCGGTGCAGCCATGGCAGATGGCGGTTGCACCCTCCTGACGGGCAATTTCCACCAGCCGCTTTGCAATCAAAGGACGGGCGAAAGAGGTGCCCAGCAGATACTTGCCTTCATAGACTGCCTGCGCCTGCACAGTGGGATAAATAAAATCGGTGACAAATTCCTTTTTCAAATCTTCAATATAGATTTTGCTGGCGCCGCTCTTTAATGCTTTTTCATGAAGAGGCTCCAGCTCCTTGCCCTGACCTACGTCAGCGGCAACTGCGATGACCTCATAGTCAAAATTCTCTTGCAGCCAGGGAATAATGATGGATGTATCCAACCCGCCGGAGTAAGCTAAAATTACTTTTTCTTTTGCCATTTTAAAAAAACCTCCACAAAATTTAAATTTTATATTTATTATTATACTAAAATATGATACAATATACAATAGGAAAATGAAAAAAATTTAAAAAAATTCAGAAAAACGGAATTTTATACATAAAAATATGAATGGAGGACTGGATTTTGTATCATTATATCAAAGGAACAGTGGTATTAAAAGGGACGAATTTCCTTGTAATTGACAACAATGGCGTGGGATACCGTATCTTTACCTCTGATTCTGTATTGCAGCGCAGTCAGATTGATCAAAATGAAAAAATATACACTCACTTACATATCCGTGAGGATCTGATGGAACTGTATGGATTTTTGTCCCAGGAAGAACTTTCTACTTTTGAGCTTTTAATTTCCGTTTCGGGGGTGGGACCGAAGGTAGGGCTGTCCTTATTGTCGGTGATCCCTCCCTCGGAATTTGCTTTGGCGGTGGTGACGGGAAATGTAAAAACCATTACCCGAGCGCCGGGCGTGGGGCCAAAGGTGGCGCAGCGCATTATTTTGGAGCTGAAGGATAAACTGAAAACGGATCAGCTGATTCAGCAGGCGGCGCTTTCTGACGAGCCGGCAGATGAGGATGAGGCTGTGGGTGCGCTGATGGTGCTGGGATATTCCCAGACAGAGGCAAAACGGGCGGTGCAGGCTGTCGGAGGCGGGAACAATAC
>CAKSSZ010000165.1 GCA_934489915.1 uncultured Clostridia bacterium
AGACAGCTTATTTATTATATCACATCTTCCCGAGCTTGTCAATCCCCTTTTTCAACTTTTTTAAACTTTTTTTCAAGCCGTTGTTCCAAGGTTTGACTCCCTCTCGAAAGATGCTTTATTATAATACCACACCTTCTACCCCTTTGTCAAGGGTTTTTTTCAAAAAAATCAAAATTTCGACATTTTTTATTTTTGCGGCAGGGGAATGCTGTCTGCCAGTGGCTCCAAGCTCTCTCCGTTCCACAAATATTGCCGTAATTCATAACCGTTCCCTTCCGGCACGGCAATACTCTCTGTTTCTATCCGAACACTTTTCCCGGGAGAAACCGGCTGCACCCGGGACAGGGCAGTCGCTTCTATCTGCCCGTTATGGAGTAAAACCAAATAAGCACGAGCAGGAACTGTTTTTTTCGTATCATTATAATAAGTAGAAGAACCTTTCACAGGCTGCCCCGCCGTAAAAGCCGACAGAATATTCCCGGCATCGTCGGTAAAGGTTAAAGCGGTTTCGTCCGCAGCATCCACTGTATAAGCCTTCAGCATAACATTGGTATTTGCCACATAGCCGGTCATGTCGCTCCATTTTTTGGAGTCCGGCGATATAAAGCTTTCCCCGGGATTGGCGGAGCAATTGGAATTGGTAATCTCCCCGCCCGTCAGCGGCATTTCCAACGGAATCAGCATTTGTTCCTTTTCCGTACTGGTCACCTCCACTGCCACGGCAAACCGTTCTCCGGTTAACGGAATTTCCGTCGTCAGGTCGATGGTCTGATAACCGCTCATGGAAAAGCTTTTCTCCCCGGCATAGGTCATATGGGAAAAATCAGACAGTTGACCGTTTTCTGCATTCACATATACCTTACAGGTGGTGTTCGGCGCCATTAGATACACACTGACTGCTTTTAACGCCTCTTCATCGGTTTCTACCGTAAAAACATTTGCAAAACACGCTTTAGAAATCACCTTGCCCGTTTCGTACGATTGGAAGCCATACGCACCGGTCATACAAAACGGATCATATTGATAAATGTGATCCAATCGATCCAGTGAATCCACTCGGTTCACCACCCCTGCGTTCCAGCCTGCATAGGCGTCTTCATAGGATAGATAAAAATAACCGTGATCGCCCCACTGATCCCCCCAGCTGTTTTTCACCAAAAAGGCTCCGTCCGAAGAGGGCTGGGTTAAGAAATTTTCTTTTGCATAATGATCGTCCCACCCAACAATGCTGACAGCATGATTGGAGGTATAATAACGCATGGTACCGTTATAAGACGCTTTTTTATTATAATAGTAGCCATAAGTTTTATTGTTAATATAATTTCTATGGTAGTAAATGCTTGTAAATACGGAACCGTATTCTTTCACATACTGCTTCACCAAATTCACCTGTGCTGCCCGCTGTTCCGCAGTCATATTCTCCACTTTCCCGACAGGATTGGGAAGAATTAAAAATCCCTGCACATGATATTGAGATGTAAGGCCGTTCGTTACCGCCGCCGGGCGGGTTGTCACAGTCAAATCATAGGGGTCATCCCGATCCCATACAGGGCCGCTCCAACGCATCAAATAACAGCCGTACATATTAAAATTGCCGCCGTCGGAAGGTTTACGGTCGTACCCCCACGCATTGCCGCCGGTGCTGCTTAAGGCAAACCGAACATGCTGTTCGGAAAAATCATATTTTTTCGCCGGCGAATTTAAAACTGCCTCCAGGCTGGAATTACCCGCAAAGCTCCAGCACACACCGTCCGCCCCTTGGTTTTGAGGCTCGGTAATACGTCCCTCCTCCCTGGCATCATACCGATTGGGCAGGGTAGAATCTGCATGAGACAGAGCATACTGTTCGTTGGTAATTACATAAGGCGCAGGAACAAAATTAAGCGGCTCCTCCGCAGTTGTTTGTTCCGCAGTAACCGGATGTTCCTCCAAATATTTTAAATATTCCGGATTGGTCTCTCCCATCACCACTTCTGCCGATGCAGAAAGCTGTGAACCGGCTAAGGTTACCGCCAAGCCTAACGATAAAACCGCCCACTTAATTCCCTTCATTCAACCTTCATCCTTTCTGTCTGCTTCTTTGCTTTTATTGTATCATAATTTTTAAAAATTTGCAATAAAAAATTGTAATTTGAAAAAGGATATGATATAATAGAAAAAACGGAAACAAGTAGGAGGGGCATAAATGAAGGAACGATTAACTGTCGTAGTACCATGCTATAATGAGGAGGAGGTTTTGCCGGAGACGGCGGCGAGGCTTTCCGCCTTATTAAACAAAATGGCAGCAGATGGGTTGATTTCAGCAGACAGCACGGTGTTGTTTGTTGACGACGGCAGCCGGGACAGCACCTGGTCAATCATAGAACGACTTGCCGAGGATAGCCCATTATTTCACGGAGTAAAGCTTTCCCGCAACGCCGGACACCAAAACGCATTGATGGCCGGATTGCTTACAGCCGTTCGGGAGGCTGATTTGTTGGTCTCTATTGACGCAGATCTGCAGGATGACTGCAACACCATCCGTTCCTTTGTTGAGGAATACCACAAGGGCTATGATATCGTATATGGTGTGCGGAGCAATCGGGACTCGGACACCCGATTCAAACGGAGTACCGCCCTTGCCTTTTACCGATTGATGCAGCGGCTCGGGGTTGACATGGTGTATAATCACGCTGATTTCCGACTGATGAGCAAACGGGCAGTGGAAGCCCTGGCACAATTCCCGGAGGTCAACCTCTTTTTGCGGGGATTGGTGCCGTTGGTAGGCTTTCCTTCTACCTCCGTCTCTTATGTTCGATCGGAACGGTTTGCAGGCGTCTCCAAATACCCGTTAAAAAAAATGCTGCGGTTTGCCCTGGAGGGCATTACCTCCTTCTCGGTCAAGCCGCTGCGACTCATCACCGGCACCGGCTGTGTCATTTCCCTGATCAGCATTTTAGCCGCTATTTATGCCCTTTGCTCCAAGCTGGCAGGAGCAACCGTTCAGGGGTGGACCTCCCTCATTTTATCCATTTGGTTTTTGGGTGGCGTGCAGCTGATCGGCATCGGTATTTTGGGAGAATATATTGGAAAGCTCTATCAGGAGGCAAAGCATCGCCCCCGATACATTATTGAAAAAAAGCTATAGAAAATAAACCGGCATACAGAAATAGTTGCTCTGTATGCCGGTTCCGTTTTTGTTTACTTCTGATTCGCCTTGGCATTTGCCAGCATCAACCGAAGGCGATTCTCCTGGTTCACCCGAGTTTCACTGGGGTCATAGTCCAGCGCAACAACATTGGCTTGAGGGTATTCGTCTTTGATTTTCCGAATCATGCCCTTTGCCACAATGTGGTTTGGCAAACATCCGAAGGGCTGGGTGCAAACTACATTGCTTACGCCGCTGCGGATATATTCCAGCATTTCCGCCGTCAGCAGCCACCCCTCTCCCATTTTCGCCCCGTGACTGATGGTACCGTCCACCATATGATACAGTTCCTCAAAAGGGGTCGGCGCACGGAATACACCATGTTTTTTCACGCATTCTATCATTTGATTTTGCTTGTGAACCAGAAAAGAGATCACTTGATTTACTGCCGCTAAAGCAATTGGATTTTTTCCTCCGTAAAGAGTTTGATCGGTATTTTGATGACTAAAACAGTAAAGCAGAAAATCCATCAGACCGGATACAACCGGTTCGGCCCCCTCCCGCAGCAGCGTTTCCTCCAGACAGTTATTCCCTAAAGGTGAATATTTCATATAAATTTCACCCACAATGCCCACTCTTACCCGATTGGCAGGGGTTCTGGGAATTGCGGCGTAATCTTCCAGGATCTTGCGATAATTCTTTTGCAGGTGCAAATACCCCCCTGTATGCAGCTGCGCTTTCAGCCGCTCAATCCACCGG
>CAKSSZ010000166.1 GCA_934489915.1 uncultured Clostridia bacterium
AAAACGTTACAAGTATCGGTGATGAAGTATTTTATAATTGTTTTGATTTAGCAAGCATAAATGTTGATTCTGATAATTCCGCTTATTGCTCAGAAGGAGGCGTTTTATACAACAAAGAAAAAACAGAGATTATACGTTACCCCAAAGAAAAAGAGGGCACCTCGTTTGCAATCCCGAATGGCGTAACAAGCATTTCTGTCGGAGCGTTTGCGGATTGCAGCAGCTTAACAAGCGTAACAATCCCCGACAGTGTGACTAGTATCGGTGACAGCGCGTTTTCAGAATGCTCAAGCTTAACAGGCATAACAATTCCGGACGGCGTGATGGAAATCGGCAGCAAAACTTTTTATTATTGTTCGAAAATGGCGAGTATCACAATTCCGAACAGCGTACTTATCATCGGTGAGAACGCTTTTGAGGGTTGCCGAACATCAATTAAAGTTTATTATGTCGGAAGTCCAACTGATTGGGGAGATGTAAAAGGAGACGGAAAATATGTTTTAACCAATGTTGGTATTACGTACCTCAGCGGCATAAGAGCAAGACATTCCGAGAACGGAAACATAGTTGTTAAACCGATAAACATAACTGCAGGCAAGACCGTTATCCTTGCGCTTTATGACGGCGATAAATTTGTCGAAATGAAGCAGTCGAACGAGTACAGTGAAATCAACAGAGAAATAACATTCATACCGACCAAAACCTATACCCGCGCCAAGGTTATGATTTGGAACAGCCTAAGCGGAATGTCGCCTGTATGTGATTTCAAAATTGTAAAATAAAATCAGATTACATCGCACCGAAATTTACAAGCAACAGAACCTACTCTTCCATCCGCTTTATTTCAGGGTGTCCCGGCGCAAGCGTTGAGCGGCTTGAAAGAGAGCAGAAGGTAATTATCACAAAAACGAAAAGTCGGAAATAATTAACACTATGATATATCCAAAAGGACAGCCAATGGAAGCTGTCTTTTTTAGTTTGCATAATTCTATGGGGATAAAGGGCACAGAACGGAAAGGAAAAACTGGTGGAGTGCCGAAATGCCAAATGAACAAGAATATAGCAATGCGGAACATAACCTTAAAAAGAATAATTTTGAGGTCGATTATGTGGTAACTCACTGTGCGCCGACATCAGTTCAAAATGTTATTGCTTCAACATATGAAAGCAATAAGCTGACAGATTTTTTTGAAAGCATAAAAAATAAGCTCATTTTTAAAAAATGGTTTTTTGGTCATTATCACAAAGATATTGTGCTTGATGATAAGTTTGAGGGGGTGTTCCATAAAATGATTAAGATTTAATACACAGATATTTTAGATATGAAAGCATGTTTGCACTGATTTTTAGAAAAATTATAGTAAACAATGATTTTTGTTGCCACCTGCTTTCAAAATTCAGAAAGCAGGTGGCTGCTTCATGGGTGCAGAGGTAATGGCAGAAGAACAAAGGGTAAGAGTAAGTGGGAAGTATAATAAAAAAAGAGCCGTAAAGGGAACCGCCCCCAAATGTTTGGGGGCGGTCAGACCGCTGACAAAGTCAAAGTCAGCGGTCTGGGAGCTGTTTCAATTGAAACAGCTCCGTTTTCTACAAATGATTATTCAGAAATGGAAATAACACTCTCCGGCGTAACCATTTTTTCGTTATTCAGAGTAATCACGATTCGATGGTTTTGATATTGAATGGTAGATTCGATCGTCTGATCCAGCTCGCTGACCTCAGGTGCGGTAGCAGTCGTACCCAAAGCTGTTGCAATGGCGTCTGCCGTTGTGCTCCCCGTCAGATTCTGCACCAGGGTTTTGGCATCGGTCAGCAAAAACCGGCAAATCAAATCATCGCTCAGCTGAAAGTCCGATTCCGTCCGGTACCATTCCCCTTCTCCAAAACCAAACCACAGAGATTGATTTTCACCCAGGCAGCAGAAGGGACCGTTTCTCCAGGCTGCCTTCGTCGCTGTACCCAAAGTGGCAGAAAGTGCGCCGTAGCTCTGCCCCAGATAAGAAAACATACCGGTATTCACCGTAAGGGGTTGAGAGGACGGCTGTTGCGCCGTGGAGATTGTTACCGTTTTAGATTTTCCATCCCAGCCCACCGTAAAGCCAAAGCATTCGGATACCGCTCTTGCCGGCACCATGGTTCTGTCATTCACAATTTGCGGCGCCACATCCAGAACAATTGCCGAGCCGTTTACTGCAATTTCCTTACAGCCAATTTCCATCTTAATTTCCTGCGTACCTTTTTGTGCCGTCACCGTTCTGGTCGCCCCATCCCAGGATACCTGAGCGCCTAACGCTTCAAAAATAGCGCGAACCGGCACATAGGTTCTGTCCCGCTCCAAAAAGGGAGGAACGTCAAAGCTCAGCGGGTTCCCGTCCACGCTGACGCCGATTCTATTCTGATAGGGCGCTAAATCAACCGTTAAGGAAGGCATTTTTTGATAATCGTTATATTCCTTAATATTGGCGCCGGTGCCTTCTACCGCATATTTAATGGTCAGCCGGTTGTTGGACATGCTCATAGTCTTGGTCACCAGAGAGCTGTATTTCCGGTCAGTATTAAACCGGGCGATCACATCACCGCACCGATCCAGCAGTGTAATGGGACCGTACTTATTCACCATGCAAAGGTTCCCTGCGCTGTCAAAAATCCCTTGCGCATAAGAATGCTGCCCTTCCGGTGTTTGCCACAAAACCTCGCCGGTTTCAATGTCAAATACCTGCAAGCTACCTTTATAATTCAGAAAGAACAGATCGCCGGATTGACCATACCAATAAACATTGCTATGATTTCCACCAAATTCTTTCATGCCGGTATCGTAAGTCCAAACAACAGCGCCGCTGTGGCTGATTCCTCTTACGACGGTTTGTTCCATTTGCTCATAGTCGCCCCCCCGTGTGGTCTCACAAAGCACACGTTCTACCGTATCTGCGGCAAATACAGCGCAGGTACAGGCAAAAACCAGAGAAAACGCCAGCAGCAGGGTGAAAATTCTTTTTGTCATAGCAATCCTTCTTTCTATCATTTAATGTACTTTTATTATAGCATAGCCTTTTTAAAAAAACAAGGGGAAAAAGAGAAATCTTTTAATTTTTCACGCTGTAATTTTCGGTTCGCCCGCATGAAGCAAAGGAGAGTGGGAAAAACTAAATTCAAAAGGAGTGATCCCATGTTTTTGGGCAGGAATTTTGATGAAACCGTCCGCATATTAAGAGAAAAAATGCAGGCCGATCGGAATTTTGATTTAATCTTCCGAGAGATTGTCATCTGCGGGAAACGGAGCGTCCTGGTTATGCTGGACGGCTTTACAAAAGATGAAGTGGTAGAAAAAATTCAGGAGTTTTTCTTTTCTTTGGAAAATAAAAATGATATGCGGGATGCAAAAGGTTTTTCGGAGCATTGCGTTCCTTATTGCGAAACAGCCCTCAGCGGATCGGAAGAAGAAATTATCTGTGAGATCCTATCCGGACAATTAGCCCTTCTGGTGGAGGGGTTCGACCGATGCATTTTAATCGATACCAGAACCTACCCTCAACGCCCCACCTCCGAACCGGAAAAGGACAAATCCTTTCGCGGCTCGCACGACGGCTTTGTTGAAACCATTGTATTTAATACTTCCCTGCTCCGGCGGCGCATCCGAACGCCGGATTTTTGCGTAGAACACCATCGGGTGTGCAGCAAATCCAAAACCGATATTGCTCTTTGCTATCTGTCCGACAAAGTAGATCAGACTCTGCTGAGCGCCGTACAGGATCGCCTCACTCGGCTCAACCTTGCTGCCCTGACCATGAACGGGCAAAGCCTGGCGGAAGCGCTTTTCCCTTCTCCATGGTTCAACCCCTTTCCTAAGGTTCGGTTCACGGAGCGGCCGGACACAGC
>CAKSSZ010000167.1 GCA_934489915.1 uncultured Clostridia bacterium
GCGGCTGTTTGTAGGGCAGTTTAATTTTACGCCCTTCCTGGCGGGCTTGATTACACTGAGCTTAAATGCCGGCGCTTACCTGTCTGAAATTTTCAGAGGCGGGATCGCCGCTGTTCCCAAGGGGCAGATTGAGGCCTCCCGCAGCCTGGGACTGGGACAAGCCCGGACAATGCTGAAGGTAGTGCTCCCTCAGGCGTTTAAAATTGCATTGCCGTCTATGGTCAATCAGTTTATTATTACGATTAAAGATACATCTATTTTATCGGTGATCGGTTTAGCGGAAATTACCAACCGGGCAAATACTTACGTTGGCTCTACTTACTTGTATTTTGAAACGTATATTTTGGTAGCCGCTTACTATTTGGTAGTGATTTCGATCCTGATGATACTGTCAAACTATTTGGAGAAGAAGATAAATTATGAAAAAAAAGGTAATCGTTCGTGACTTACAAAAAAGCTTTCATAAGCTGGATGTGCTGAAGGGGATTGATTTGGAGGTGGAAGAGGGCGAGGTTGTATGCGTGATCGGTCCCTCCGGCTCCGGTAAATCTACCTTTTTAAGATGCCTGAATCGCTTGGAGGTTGCAACCGGCGGCAGCATTGAGGTGGACGGCTTTGAAATTACTGACAAGCGCACCAATATCAATAAGGTGCGGGAAAATATCGGTATGGTATTTCAGCAGTTTAATCTGTTTGCCCATTTGACTGTAAAAAAGAATATTATGTTTGCCCCGCTGCAGCTGCATAAGATGAAAAAGGACGAGGCGGAGCAGACGGCAATGAGGCTTTTGGAGCGGGTCGGCTTACTGGATAAGGCAAATTATTATCCTCACCAGCTGTCCGGCGGTCAGCAGCAGCGGGTGGCAATTGCCCGTGCATTGGCGATGAAGCCGGATGTAATGCTCTTTGATGAACCCACCTCTGCATTGGATCCGGAAATGGTCGGAGAGGTTCTGGCGGTAATGAAGGAACTGGCGGAGGAAGGCATGACCATGCTGGTAGTAACCCACGAAATGGGCTTTGCCCGTGAGGTGGCTGATCGGGTAATCTTTATGGACGACGGTATTATCATGGAGCAGGGAACACCGGAAGAAGTATTTGGAAATCCAAAAAATAATCGCACTAAGGACTTTTTAAACAAAGTATTATAACGGAACGAAAGCAAAGAAGCCGCAGGAAAGGATCTCTTTTCCTGCGGCTTCTTTTTGATTTGGCTAAAACGATAAAATCCGGGGAAGAATAAGGAGGAATGATAGAGCTGAGGGGCGATGAAACATGGGAGAAACAGGGCAAAATCGATATGGGCTTACAACAGCGGTTGCCATGGTGGTTGGGATTGTGATTGGCAGCGGCGTGTTTTTTAAAGCAGAAGCTGTAATGGAGGTGACCGGCGGCGATTTGAAAATCGGCATTGCTGCATGGTTGATCGGCGGCTTGGTGATGCTGTCCTGCGCCTATCCTTTTTCTGTTATGGCGGGGATGTACGGCTCCGGCGGCGGATTGGTGGAATATGCCCGCAGGACGGTAGGGGAAGTGTACGGATATTATATGGGCTGGTTTTTGACAGTGATTTATTATCCGACGCTGACCTCCGTGGTGGCTTGGGCGGCTGCCCGTTATATTTGCTTACTGCTTGGCTGGGAGGGGAGCGGAATCTGCATGACGTTGGCCGGCTTTTTGCTGTGCGTCAGCTTTGGGGTCAATGCACTGTCCCCCATACTGGCAGGGCGGCTGCAGGTGGGGACGACTGCTTTAAAGCTGATTCCCCTGCTCATGATGGGACTGCTGGGCGGTGCCGTCGGATTGCGAAGCGGCGCTTTCACGGAGCAAGTTCCCTTTCCCGCCGGTGGGGAGCCGTCCTCTTTGTTTTCCGCAATTGCGGCGGTCGCTTTTGCGTATGAAGGATGGATGATTGCCGCCTCCATCCAGGGAGAGCTGCGGGACGGCAGAAAAAATTTGCCCCGTGCCCTGATGATCGGTTCCTTTACGGTGATTTTTATTTACATTTTGTATCAAATCGGCTTGGCGGGGATGCTTCCGGAGGGCGGGGGAAGTGTTGAGGAGGCTTTTTCCGCCTTGCTGGGGAAGGGCGGCGGAAAGCTGCTGTTGCTGTTTGTTGTGCTGTCGTGCCTGGGCACCTTAAACGGTTTGATGATCGGCTGCTCCAGAAGCGCTTATTTTTTGGCAGAGCGGGGGAGGGGACCTGCTCCGGAATTGTTTTCACGGGTGGAACCGGAAACCGGAATGGCGGTTTATTCGGCGGTGCTGGGACTGTTGTTTTGCGCCGGGTGGCTGCTTTATTTTTACGGAGCGGTGTTGGCAGAGCCGGGAATTTCTTTGCTGCGGTTTGACTCTTCCGAGCTGCCGGTGATCAGCCTGTACGGCATGTACCTGCCCATCTTTTTTATGCTGGCGGTGCGGGGGCGGGGGTTATCTTTCTGGCGGCGGTTCGGAGGAACTGCGCTGGGGATGATCGGGTGCCTGTTTTTTATTGGTGCGGCTGTGGCGGCACACGGCTGGGACTGCTTGGATTATTTGTTGGTTTTTTGTGCTGTGATGGGAGTGGGGAGCGTGTTTGCCGGGAAAAAAGAGATTGAAAAAAAGGAGCATTTATAGTATAATAAAACAAAAGGGGGTTTTACGGTGGAGAAACAGCAGGTCTATGATTTTTTAACGGAGAAGGGCGTCAGCTTTGAAGTGACAGAGCATCCGGCAGTTTATAATATGGAAGAAATGAGCGCAGTAGAGCTGCCTTATCCGGAGTGCGACGCCAAGAATTTATTTGTGCGTGACGATAAAAAGAAACACTATTATCTGATCACCGTGAGGGGAAATAAACGGGTGGATTTAAAAGAATTCCGCAAGCGGCATGGGCTGCGGAACCTGTCTTTTGCGTCAGCGGAGGATTTGATGGAACTGCTGGGCGTCATTCCCGGTGCGGTCACTCCGCTGGCTCTGCTCCATGACCGGGATTGCCGGGTTTCTTTTTATTTGGATGAAGCATTTAAAGGGGAGCGGATCGGGGTTCATCCCAATGACAATACAGCGACGGTGTGGATGAACGGTGACGATCTGATTGCCCTGGTGGAAGAACACGGCAATCCGGTGCATTTGGCTTATTTTGAATAATCCCCGCCATGGGTACATAGAAAGGAGGGAACCCCGGTATGACCTATCTTGCCATTGATTTAAAATCCTTTTATGCGTCGGTGGAATGCGTGGAACGGGGGCTGGATCCGTTGGATACTAATCTGGTGGTGGCGGACGAAAGCAGAACGGAAAAAACCATTTGCCTGGCGGTTTCTCCCAGCCTGAAGGAGTATGGGATCCCGGGGCGCCCCAGGTTATTTCAGGTGGTGCAGCGGATGAAGGAGGTCAATCGGGAGCGGAGATCCCGTGCGCCGGGTCGGATTTTGAAAGGGGAATCCTACAGTGCTGCCGAATTGAAACAAAACTCTTCGTTAGCGGCCTCCTACCTGATTGCTCCGCCCCGTATGGCGCTGTATACCAAATACAGTACGGAGATTTATCAAAGATACCTGCACTATATCGCTCCGGAGGATATCCATGTGTATTCCATAGACGAGGTGTTTTTGGATGTGACCCACTATCTGAAGGCGGCTGGAATAACGGCCTATCAGTTTGCCGAAACCATTTTGGAGGATGTGTTCCGTACCACCGGGATTACGGCGACCGCCGGGATCGGCACCAATTTGTACTTGTGTAAAATTGCAATGGATATTATGGCAAAAAAGCAGAAGCCGGACAAACGGGGGGCAAGAATTGCCTTCCTGGACGAGGAGACCTATCGCCGGGAGCTGTGGAATCATACGCCTTTAACGGATTTTTGGAGAGTGGGGAAGGGATA
>CAKSSZ010000168.1 GCA_934489915.1 uncultured Clostridia bacterium
AGATAATTCAGCCCGTCCAAGGAACAAAGAGCAGCGTCCACCGTGCCGTACAGCTCAAAATCGGTCATATCCCGCAGCAAATATAAAATATCCTTTCCCTCCGATTTTTCTGCCGCACGGGTCAGCATATCCGGAGAAAGATCCAGCCCGATCATGGAATATCCCCGCTCGGCAAGGCGGACGGTCAAATTCCCCGTTCCGCAGCCCAGCTCCAGCATCAGCTTGGGGGATACCCCCAGCCGCCGGAACACATTCTCGGCAAGGTCGCACCAGCCGTCATAATTCACATCCTGCATCAGCCGGTCATATACGGCTGAAAAATCCTGATACGCCTCCACCGCCTATTCCTCCTTCAGCCGATCCAGCACCAGCCGATAGCCGTCCTCGCCGTACAGCAGGCATTTATTCACCCGACTGATGGTAGCGGAGCTTGCGCCGGTCTGCCCTTCAATCTCCGTATAAATTTGCTGCTGATCCAGCATCACCGCAACCGACAGCCGCTGTGCCATCGCCCGCAGCTCCGGAATGGTGCATAAATCCTCAAAAAAACGGCTGCATTCCTCTTCTGTCCGCAGGGTCAGGATCCCCTGAAACAGCCGCTTCATCTGTTCATCCTTCCATGCCTTTCCCATCCTTGTTCCTCCTTTTTATTCCACAACCGTCAGCGGTGCAAACGAGGACATCAGCGTTTTTGTCCCGCAGGAATCAAACGTAATTTCCAGCTGAAGGTCATCCCCCACCGGCTGAACGGATAAAATCATTCCCGTTCCGAACTTTTTATGCCGCACCCGATCTCCCGCCCGGTATTCCTTCTGTTCCCGGGGCTTGGGCTTCCCGAAGCCGCCGTATTTTCCGCTTTTAAACAGCATTTCCTGAGTGATTTTCGGCTTACTCTGGGATTTTGGCTCTTCTTTTTGCTCCGGCGCCGGGTGATCCAGCAATTCTGCCGGAATTTCGTTTAAAAACCGTGATATTTTATTATAGGAAGTGCTGCCGAACAAAGTGCGGGAAAACGCATGGCTTAAAAACAGCCGCTTTTTCGCACGGGTAATGCCCACATAGCACAGCCGCCGCTCTTCCTCCAGCTCGTCTTCCTCCGTAATCGACCGATACCCCGGAAACACGCCTTCCTCCATCCCGCACAAAAAGACCGTGGGAAATTCCAGACCCTTTACGCTGTGCAGGGTCATCAGAGTGACAGCGTCCTCCGACTGGTCATAATTATCAATATCGCTCACCAGAGAAACCTGCTCCAGATAATCCTCCAGCGTTGGCTCCTCCGCCTGATCCATATATTCATCCACCGCACCGATCAATTCCCGAATATTCTCTACCCTGGCGCGGGATTCCACCGTATCCTCCCGGAGCAGCTCATCCATATAGCCGGTCTGCTGCAAAATTTGCTCCAGTAGCTGATCCATTTCCTCCCGGTAATCACCCAGGGAACGGATCATGTCCCCAAAGGGGATCAGCTTTACCGCTGCCCGGCTCAAAGCGGGAATCTCGTTGGCGGAGCAAATCACGTCAAACATACTAATCCCCCGCTGCAGCGCCTCCTGCTCCAGCGTATCGATGGTTTTTTGCCCGATCCCCCGTTTCGGCTGGTTGATAATGCGCTTTAAGCTGATGTTATCGGCAGGGTTCTGTACCAAACGCAAATAAGCGATGATGTCCTTGACTTCCTTCCGGTCATAAAAACGCAGCCCCCCTACAACCCGGTAGGGAATCCCGTTTTGCCGCAGGGCATTTTCAATCACACGGGATTGGGCATTCATCCGGTACAGCACAGCAAAATCAGAATAAGCCGCTCCCTCTCTGTGATGGAGCTGGCTGATTGTATCCGCCACAAAAAACGCCTCGTCATGCTCGGTGGCGGCGTCGTATAAAAAGGGCAGCTGTCCTTTTTCATTCTTTGTCCAAAGCCGTTTGTCCTTTCGTTGGGTATTGTTTGCAATCACGCAGTTTGCCGCCTCTAAAACGCTGGCGGTACACCGGTAATTTTGCTCTAATTTAATCACCGTCGCATGGTCAAAGCACCGTTCAAAATCCAGAATGTTCTGAATATTTGCTCCCCGGAATTTATAAATACTCTGATCGTCATCCCCCACCACGCACAGGTTATGATGCCTTGAGGCAAGCAGCCGCACCAGTTCAAACTGACAATGGTTGGTATCCTGATATTCATCCACCAAAATATACCGGAATTTGTTGGCGTAAAACTCCAAAATCTCCGGCTCCCGATGAAAGAGCTGCACCGTCAGCATAATAATATCGTCAAAATCCACAGCATTATACGCCTTGAGCCGCTGCTGATACAAGGTATAAATCTGCGCTATTTTTTGCATCCGGTAATCCGCCGCATAAGCGTCCGCAAAGGCCTTGCAATCCATCAGCTTGTCCTTTGCCGAGCTAATGTACGAAAGCACCGTTTTGGGCGGAAACGCCTTTTCGTCCAGATTCAACTGGTTCAGGCACTCCTTCACCAGACTTTTCTGGTCGGCGGTATCATAAATGTGAAAGGTTTTGTCATACCCCAACCGTTCAATATCCCGCCGCAGGATCCGCATACAGCAGGAGTGGAAGGTACCCGCCCAGATGTTCTCCGCCGAGCCGCCCAGCATTTGCTCCAGCCGGTTCTTCAGCTCCCCTGCCGCTTTATTGGTAAAGGTAATGGCAAGCACCGACCAGGGCGCCGCCCCAACATCTTCAATAATATGAGCAATCCGGTTGACCAGCACGGTTGTCTTCCCGCTGCCCGCCCCCGCTAAGATCAGCAAGGGTCCCTCCGTCTGCTCTACCGCTTTTCTTTGCATTTCATTTAAATGACTAAAATCCATTCTTATTCTCTCCATTTATAATTTCTTTATTAATTATATCATAAAATCAGTGAAATTGTAAACAATATTTAAGAACTCGGTACAAATTTTTTTGTTTGGGTGAAAATTTTTTTTAAGGAGTTGTTGAAAGATGAACGCAAAAGTGGAATGTACGGTGTACGATTGCATGTATAACACAACCGGTTCCTGCGGAGCAAGTGAAATCAACATCTGCGGCTCTGACGCTACAGAAGTGGATTCCACCTGCTGCAGCACCTTCAGCAAGGGCAGCATGACCAACTCCGTTGACGACCAGGCCGCCAACGGAACCTATATCGGCTGTGATGTAACCAATTGCACCCATCATGAGGATCATCATTGCAAGTTGCATGAAATCCAGGTAGATACCTGCAGCTGCAGCGGCTGTAATTGCAGCCGTGACAGCGAAACCTGCTGTGATTCCTTCCAGTGCAAGTAATCTGATCGGATATGCCCCGGCTTCTTTTTGACCGGGGCATATTTTTACGAATTTTTTTCGTAAAACGGGCTATTGACTTCCCTTAGAGGGCATGATATAATTAAAAAAAAAAAAGGAGAGCTTTCCATATGAATACACAATGGATATCCCCCAATGATATGCCCGGGGAAACGGACAGTGAGCGGATTCAAAACGCCATTGACCAAGCCGCAGCAACCGGCACGGGGCAGGTGATCATCCCCCGTCATAACAAGGCGACCGGTCAGGATCTTTGGAGCATTGACCGCACCCTCCGGCTGCCCAGCAAGATTGAAATTTTAATCGACGGCGCTCATTTGCAGCAGGCAGACAATACCTTTTGCCAAATGTTTGCCACAGAAAATTATTTTGACCCGGCGCACCCCGCCCAGGAGGATATTATCCTGCGGGGACAAAACGGTGCCGTACTGGACGGCGGCAATTACAACGGTTTGTCAGAGGCCACCTGCAAGCAGCCCGGTATGCCTCATATCCGCTGCAATACTATGCTGCTGTTTTATCATGTGTCCGGTCTGGTGGTT
>CAKSSZ010000169.1 GCA_934489915.1 uncultured Clostridia bacterium
GGCGTCTAACAGGAGGGAGGAAATCCGATCGCCGGGAGCCTCTCCGTACACCTGGATTTCATCCGGAGTGGTAACGACCCGATACCGGCGGGTATCTGACATTGCGCCGGAGGAAACAGTGACTGCCGCTTCCTCTGTGCCGAACTGCACCCGGCTGCCGCCTAAAACAACCGATCCCGCACCGGACACGGAATAGGTCACATCCTCCGGTACCGCAGTGGAAAAGCCGCCTCCATCCATCGCTTTTACATAAAATTCTTCTGTTGCGCCGGATAAATAAATGCCGCCGTAGGGATATAAATGCAGGCTGGCGGCCTGTCCGTCCGGCTGCTGCGTGTTGATCAGGGCAAAGAAATTGGTAACCGGGCGCAGCGCCCCGTCAGAAGGAGAGTTCAGCAAAACGGAGGAATCAAACCCCGGATAAACACCGTTGACCGCAGTCGATCCGCCCCCGTCCATATTCAGCGCCTCCACGCAGCCAAGCTCCAGCATTCGTTTGGCAAGGGTGTTCAGCCGTACACCGTAGCTGTTGGTCTGGCGGCCGTCAATGGTGTAGAACAAAACGCTTCCGTCTGCCTTAATGCCCACTGCCGTTCTTGGCGCTGCTGCGCCGTCCAGCCCGGTTAATGCTCCGTTTTCAATCAGCCGCCCGCCTACGGAACCGGTGGCATAGGCGGCAGTTTCCCACAGCCCCGGCTCGCTGTTTACCGCCCAGGAGCTGATGGTGACCCGTTCTCCTTTTTGCAGCGATTCCAACTGCCGATACAAATCCGGATCCCCGTCCGCATGGAGTGAAATCACATATTTCCCCTCCGGAATGGGGACGGATCCATCGTGATAATCCACATCCTCCACCACGCCGGTCACGGATTGCCCGATGGCAAGCTTTCCTTCCAAGGAGCCGACCACTACGTCCACGCCCCAGCCATTGGCTCGGGTATCCCCGTAATAATCGTCCGTCATCATATAAATGCGGGACGCCAGCCGATATTTATTAATATTGGCAATGGGGATGGTCTGGGTGTCTGTTTTCAGTTCGGTTTTGATTTCCAGCCACGATAAAAAAGCAGTTCCGTCCTGCCGAAAGGCAATTGCGTCTTGCCCTTCTTCGCTTTTGGATAGAATTTCTCCGTTTGCAATGGTATGCCCCATGGGAACGCCGGTTTGAAAGGAAAAATAGTCCGCATTCATGCCCATAATCGGCGTCATTCCATGCTGCTGCAAATAAGAGGTCATCTGGGTGAGGGTACGGCGGCCGTACACCGTTCCGCCGTTGGTAATGATCGGGACGACCCTACTGTTGGGCATGTAGGTGAAGTAATGCTCGTTTTGGTATCCCACGCCCGATTGATTGCTGTAAAATAAATTATCGTTGTAAACCACTCCGTCGCCAAAGGTCAGTGCGTCTGTGTAAAGCTCCTCGCCCAAAATAGAGGCAGACACCGTCTGACATAAGAGCAAAAGTAACCCCAAAGCTGCCGCAATTCCACGTTTCATGCCTGCCTCCTATAGTAAATTCTCGTCGTAAACCGCCCTTACCCCGCCGGTAAATTTCAACCGGGAGCGGGCGCAGATGACCGGGGCGCATCCGATTTTTTGCACGCTGCACCGCACCGGCACAGCCACGGGCGCCATGTGCATCCCGATTAACGTGCCGCCGATGTCCATTCCCGCCTTGGCGCGCACCTCTTCGACCAATACCGGATGGGAAAAGGTCTGGTAAGTGTTGGTAGCAAAGGAGCCGCCCGCCTTTTTTTGCGGGATGGCATTGACTTGACATAAGCCGTATTTTTCTGCCACTGCTTCTTCCACCACCAATGCCCGGTTTAAATGCTCGCAGCATTGCGCCGCCAGAAAAATCCCCTTTTCCTGCAGCACACCGTAAATCCCTTCCAATATTTCTTTGGCGGCGTCCAAATCGGAGTCTGTTCCGATTTTCTTCCCCATGACCTCGCTGGAGGAACAGCCCACCACAAAAATTTCCCCCGGGCGGATCCGGGATACCTCTACCAATTCACGGGCAATGCTTGCCGCCTGTTCTCGAATTTCACTCATTGTAATCACTCTTCTCCATTCGTTTTGATTTCATCCTGCAAAGCAATGGCCTCTGCCTGGCGTAAATAGCCGCAGGACACCATTGCGTCAATCACCTGTGCCTGCCGCTGCCGTGCCAGCTCCGGGTTCACATCCGGAGAATAAACCGACGGTGCATTGGGAATACCGGCAAGAAGCGTGCATTCGTCCAGATTCATTTCCAGCGGTGCCTTCCCGAAATACCCGACTGCGGCGTCATATACGGTGTAATAGCCGCTGCCGTAATAAATACCGTTGCAGTACAGCTCTAAAATTTCTTCTTTATTAAAGTGCCGCTCCAGATCCAGCGCCATGAAAATTTCGGCAAATTTCCGTTGGGGCGTATTGTCCTGTGGAAAGTAAATATTTTTTGCCAGCTGTTGGGTCAGCGTGCTGCCGCCCTCCACCATTTTCCTTGCCTTGAAATCGGTAACCAGCGCCCGCAGGGTGCCGATGGGGTCAAACCCGTTATGCCGATAAAAACGCCTGTCCTCCACTGCAACAACCGCCTGACAAAATGCTGTCGGCAGCGATTCTATGGGGGTAAACTGTGCTTGGGTGCGGATGTCCTCCGCCGCTTCCTCAATAGGTAGCCGTGCTACTGCGGTTTCGTATTGCTTCCAGCCCTGCCAGCCGATCCCGCAGCCTGCCAGAATCACTGCAGCCATTGCTGCAAGCAAGAGTCGTTTGCACCATTTCATCCTGTTCCACCGCCTTTCTTGTTCAGTTGATCCAACTGAACAGGCATAAATTCATCTATTATAACCATATCATAAAAAGCGTATTTTGTCAAGCGCAGCCGTATATTTTCAAAGAGGGAAGAAAAGAATAAAAGAAGAAAATTTTACAAAAAAGGATTGACAAAAGGGCGATGCTTTGATATAATAAACATAACGGTGCGTCGGCTGTAAGGGTCATTCCGAATGGGGGATCGGTTTCTTACCGCCGGGAACGGAAATGGAATTGCATAGCATTCCAAGCTCCCTTTCGGCTTGTTAGGGGGCGTTTCTTATTGTGCTTTCCTTTTCCTGAAAACGATTGTAAAATTGCAAGGTTCGGAGCAATTGCAATTTTAAAATACAATATATCATATTAAAAAACGGAGGTTTATTTGTGGCAAAAAAATCAAAATTAAAAATGATTCCCTTAGGTGGGCTGCACGAGATCGGCAAAAATATGACCGTGTTTGAGTATGGCAATAACATTATGCTGGTGGATTGCGGCTCTGCCTTTCCGGATGAGGATATGCCCGGCATTGATTTAGTCATTCCGGATATCACTTATCTGAAAAAAAACAGGGAGAAAATCCGCGGTATTGTGCTGACCCACGGTCATGAGGACCATATCGGCGCCCTGCCTTACGTGCTGCAGGAGATCAACGTTCCGATTTACGGCACCAAGCTGACCTTGGGCATTGTGCAGCATAAGCTGAAGGAATTTCATTTGGACGGCCGCGCCCAGCTGCGGGTGGTCGCTCCCGGTGACAGAATTCACCTGGAGTGCTTTGAAGTGGAATTTATCCGTTCCAATCACTCCATTGCGGACGCAGTTGCGTTGGCAATTCATACCCCTGTCGGCGTGGTCATCCATACCGGTGACTTTAAAATTGATCCTACCCCCATTCAAGGGGATATGATTGATTTAACCCGGTTCGGCGAGCTAGGGAAGGAAGGGGTGCTGGCGCTGTGTGCCGACAGCACCAATGTGGAGCGCCCCGGCTATACCATGAGCGAGCGGACGGTGGGCAATTCCTTCCGGGATATTTT
>CAKSSZ010000170.1 GCA_934489915.1 uncultured Clostridia bacterium
AAAGAACCGTCCGGATTGCAGTAGGTTGCCGTAATCACCGCAGAACCTGTGCTGCCGCCGGAAGAAAGCTTTCCATCTTTGACTGCAAAGATCCAGGGAGCGCTGCTTTCCAAGAACAAGCTGTCATTCTCCGTCAGCGTATACTCTTTTCCTGTTTTGTCATAGCCCCATACCTTCAAAGGTTCGTCTGCCACTGCAGCGGTATAGAAGGTATTGTTTGCAGACAGGCTGATGGAGGTCAGCTGCTTACGGGTTGCCTTCACAAATACAACACTGACTGTCATATTGTCAGACAGGGTAACGGAGAGCTTACCGTCTTTCAGATCGGTTGCAACGCCGTTTACCTTAACAATGGCTTCGTAACCGGTTTCAGGGGTTACGGTCAGGTCGTACTTGGTGTTTTCCTTTACACCGCCGGCGGTGTAGGAACCGTTTACCTTTTCGCCGTTTACAGTTACTTCACCGTATTCAGCAGCGGTCACTGTGAATGTGTAAGAAGCAATCGGACGGAAGGTAACGGAAACATCAGCATTTGCCTGAATATTTTTCAGAGTCAGAACGCCGTCTTCGCCAACCGTTTTGGTTTCACCGTTTACTGTTACGGTATCAATGGTATAGTTTTCATCGGGAACAAGATTCAAGGTCAGATTCTTGTTCCACTTCACTTTTACATTGTTATTTGTTCCGCCGGCATAAACGGTAGAGCCGTTCTTTACAGAACCGTTAGTGCCTACTTTGATGGATACGTCATATTCCGCAGAAACGGAAACATCGTATTTTGCCAGGTCAGAGACCTTCAAGTAATGGCTTGCATCCGTATCGGTCAGGGAGATACCGTGACGGTCAAACCGAATAAAGTTAATTCCGCCGTTAGAGGGCAGATCGCCGGTGTTCCGGGAGAAGACCAGTTGTCCATCCACATAGAACCCGTATTCGTTATCCTTGGTGTAATCAACAATCAGCTGATGCCAGCCCTTAGAACGGGTCGGCGCATTGGCTGCCTGGACAAAGGCGCCGAACTGAGTGCCGTCCTGGGAAATCGAATAAGAATTATTCGCTCCGTCAAAACGGAAATAGGTCCGGAAGGTATGGGTCCAGCCTGCATTTGCATTATTTGCGGAACCGTTGGGGAAGTTAGGATAAAGATTACCGCTTTCATCCTTGTAGTCGCCCGTGCCGCCAAAACTCATAAATTCAAAGGAAACCTGTTTCCCATTGTTTTTGCTGTTGGCACCGCTTTCACCGTCGTCATAGAACCACAGCTGCATCACGCCGCGTTCCTGAATGGTATCGGCTTCTTCACTGATCTGATCAGAACGCGCCATCAAAGTTGTGTAATACCGTCTACTACGAGAAGTCAGTTGACCTACGTCACCTTCTCCGGCTGCAGGCTCATCAAACTTATAAATGGACTGTTTGGATGTCTCAAAGAACTTTCCTGCGCCGTCACGGGAGCCTTCACCCTGACCAACCGTTGCAGAGTTTAATGCCTTGTAGCTCGTCTTGTCTGCATAGTAGGCAGTGGTCAGACCGCTGTCGGAAGCGAATTCCTGCGCTTTGAACACACCGCTGTAAACAATCAGAATATAGCTCTTTTCATATGCGCCGGCTTTTGCAGTGATCACGGTAGTACCTTCCCGCTTTGCCACAGCCTCGCCGCCTTCGATGACTGCTACCGTTTCGTCACTGCTGGTATAAGTCACGCTGGCGCCGCTTAACGCATTGCCGTCAACATCCAGTGCTTTTGCATTTAAGGCTGCTTTTTCCCCAACCTTAATGGCAGTAACAGCTGCGCTTACATCTACGCTGTCGATTGCGCCGGTTACAGCGTCAGGCACCAAAATGGCATTACTTGCACTGCTCATAGAGGTTTCGCCGTTTTCCTTACCGGTGCTTTTTGCCGTTACAATCGCACGAATGTATTTTTCAGTATCCGAATCCTTTACCGTATAAGCGGCTTTGGTTTCTCCTACCAGATCGGAATAATCCGTTCCGTTGTCAGAAATCTGCCACTGATAGGAAAGGGACGGCTTCACGCTGAAGTTTGCGTCGCCTACCGTTGCGGTAGCGTTCAGGTTTGCGCCAATGCTTGCCGTTGCCACACCCTTATCGTTCTCAATCTTGGCTTCTGCCACCTGTGCTCTGGCATAGTTTGCAGAATCAACGCTGTCTTCTTCAATAATATAAAAGCCGTCTGTATACACCGTGGTAGGAAGGGCTTGATTCTTATCGTTCCATTTCCCGTCTTTATAAAGACCGATGGGCAGATATGTATCAAATCCAACCGTCCCTTTGCCGTCCGGCGTAAACTTCCCGTCGCTTTCACTGGTGCCGGTTGCAGAACCGGTCGGGAAGGTGCCGTCTTCATTTGCGGGGATTTCCACATAATAAGCGTTTCCGTCCACCTTATACTGGCGGTAAATCTTGTCCACCGTCAGAGACATGGTGTACTGCGTCCATTCCCCAACAGTCGCTGCATTAGCAGGACCGGAGTATACGCCTGACGCCTTGGAAATCTTGTTGTTCCCGTTTACCACACCATCCACATGATACCCCAGGAAATAAGCACGCATTACCATGCCGGTATCCGGTGTATCCGTTTTAGCCCAAACGGAAACATAGTAGGTTTTGCCTTTTTTGATCGGGAATTTCTGTCTGCCCTGGAACCGATGCTCCCCAGCACCGCTAATGGTAATCTTAGCGCCCCTGGTATCGTTCATTCCAAAGCCGTCGCCCACCTCAAATTTGGATGAGGAAGGCTGGTAGGTTGTCGCATACGCAGATACCTCGTCTGCGGTTCCGTCAAAATCAGAAACCTTCGGGTCGAAGCACAGCCCCTGTGCTGCGGAAACCTGCTGGGGCACTGCCACCAACATATTCACCGCTAAGAACAGGAACGCCAGCGTCCACGCCAACACTCTTCTTCTTGCTGCCATAGCTCTCTACCTCCTTAAATATTTTGAATTGCCATCTCCCTTGTATTGCAATTCATGTCAAATCAATTATACCAGTTTTTTTGATTTTTTGCAATGTGAATGATTACCAAAAATATTTACAACATTTGTGCAAAATGAACAAAGCCCCAATTAGCCATAATAAAGGCAATCAGGGCCTGTCTCCCTTTTCTTATTTTTCTAATAAATACATCTGCACCTCGCACGCCTTTGCGGGCAATGCGCCGCAGCCGCCGTCAAGTGCATAAGAGATATCGTTCAACAAATCTGTCACCTTGCAAAAGCCAGGAGCAGATATCAGTAACTTCTTCCTGCCCCGCTGTGGGTCATAAATCACAGCCACCGCTTTTTGCTCTAACCTATAATAGGAAACGAGTGCTCCGGAAGCAGTCACCTCCGATTGTTCAAAATAAGGCTGCCAAGGTGCATTGTTTAAATCATACCGATCAAAAATCTCCCAAATCTTACCCATAAAATCCAGATCCCAGCGCTGGGACGGCCGCGGGAAAACATTGTGCACCAAGGAAAAACCAGCCGGATAGGAAAAAGGATAATCCTCCCCTCTGGTATAAGCAATAAAATTACACGGAATTCCCAAATTATAGCCAAAAAACTCCGCCTGGAAGGAATCCGGCGTCATGGATTCCGGGTGTTTCCGCAATAAGCTTTGGATATTCTCGCCATCATAATAAGAATCGCAAAAAGCAAGGGTTGGCATGATGCAGCAGGAGCTTTGATGGGTATCCAGAATCCCGCCACGCTCATGCACCAACCGATACAGCTTTTTCACATGCTCCCGAACTGCCAGCACCGGAAAGGATGGGTGGAGCTCTCCTGTCTCATCCCGCCAGCCGCAGCCATGCGC
>CAKSSZ010000171.1 GCA_934489915.1 uncultured Clostridia bacterium
CGCTTGACCAGCTCGTTTTTCTCCGGCTGCTCCACGGGATAATCCCCCCCGCCAATCTCAGCCGTCACAGCCAGGCCGCTCTGCACCGGGCTGGTTTTCTCCTTGCGCATGACGGGGCCGTTCACGCAGCTGCCTTTACAGATGGACATTTCCACAAAGCAGTGAGAAAGTTCTCCCCGGCAGATTTCCCGCAGGGCGCGAATGCAGTCCTCCGCCCCGTCCACCACCAGGTAGCGATACTCCGGATTTAAATCCATGCTCCGTAAAATCCCGCCGGAGGTAGGAAAGAAATTGGCTCTGTATTTGGGGCTGGGCGTCTCCGTCTTTGGAAGGGTCACCCCTGCCTCCGCCATCCATTGCTCCCACTCGTCAAAGGTCAAAACCACATCCACTGCGCCCTCGTACTTCTCCGCCTCCTCCTTTTTGGAGATGCAAGGCCCCACAAACACCACCCGTCCCTCCGGGTGTGCCTGCTTGAGCAGCTTTGCATGCATCAGCATGGGAGAGGTCACATTGGCAAGGTATGGGAGTGCCTCCTGAAAATGCTTTTCTACCAGGGTATTAACCGAATGGCAGCAGGTGGAGATAATCACGCTCTGCTCCTGCTCTCCCATCAGCCGTTCATATTCCCGTTTAATGACGGTTGCCCCCTCCGCCGTCTGGGCGGCACCGGCAAAGCCCAAGGCTGCGGCTGCGGCTGCCAGGTCGTCAAAGCAATGCTCCGGGTAGCGTGCCGCATAGGCGGGGGCAACGCTCAGATACACCGGTGCACCGGAGGAAATCAGCTCCTTGGCGGCCGCCACATCATTGCGGATCTGCTTTGCCGACTGGGGACAGACCACGTAACAGTCCCCGCATAAAATACACTCCTCCCGGATAATATGCGCCTGCCCGTCTGTCATGCGAAGGGATTTGACCGGGCAGTTCCGGATACATTTATAACAGTTTTTACAGTTTGATTTTTTGGTTTGCAGACATCGCTCCACGCCGTTTCCCCCTTCTGTCAGCTTAATTTACTTGCAATTTCCGCCTCAAAAAATTCGTCTGCCGTTTCGGGCTTGACCGAAAACAGTTTGCCGTCCACCGTGACGCACACGCCGTTGACGCAGTTTTTCATACAGAATGCGCCTGCCAGCTCGACCTTATCTTCGTAATGCTTCTCCTTCACCAGCTCCTGGAGCCGTTCGATAATCTGACGGGAGCCCTTTAAATGACAGGAGCTTCCGATACAAATAGTAACCTTCATTTTTTTCGTCCTTTCTTTTTCTCTGTTATCTTTCTTGACTGCCGCTCTGTTCCTGCTCCTCCCGACTTTTTACATGGTCGGACAGCACCGCCAAAGACGCTGCCATCACTTCATTATGCACCAGCACCCCCGGAGGAGCAGTCAAATGCACCGGTGCAAAATTCCAGATTGCCAAAATGCCGCAGGAGGTGAGCAAATCGCAGCACTGCTGCGCCGCCGCTGCCGGGACGGTTAAGATCCCGATATGGATGTTCATCCTGCTGCACAAATCCGGGAGCTTTTCGAGGGGAAAGACGGTTTTGCCGTCAATCACCTGCTCTGCCGTATCAAACGCCGCCACAATCCGCACCCCGTATTCCTCAAAGCCCCGATAGGACAGGAGCGCCTGCCCCAAATGCCCGGCGCCGATCAGGATGGCGTCTTTGGCGTTATGGTACCCCAGCGCCTCAGCCAAATCATACAACAGCTCCCGGCGCAGAAACCCCTTTTTGGGAATCCCGGGGCGGCGGCTCACCGCTGCCAGATCCTTGCGCACCTGCACCTCGTTTAAGCGCATTCTTGCCGCCAATGCAGGAGCGGAAATATAGTCCGACCCCCGCCACTCTTCTTTGATATAGTGAAAATAATGAGGCAGCCGCTCCAACGCCTGGCGGCTGATTCCTGACTTCATGCTCCGCCCTCCTTATTTTTTGCCAATAAAAAGATGGTGGATAAAATCATCAAAAATCCAATCACATCGGCGGCCGTCATGGGTACCTTCAAAAACAGCGTCATGGCAACCGCCGAGGAAACCGGCTCCGAGCAGGCAAGCAAGCCTGCCTTCATGGCGCCTGCCTCCTTCACGCCGTAAAGATAAAGGCTATAGGCGCATGCCGTTCCCAACAGGCAGGTCACCCCCAGGGCACCCCAGCCCGCCGGATCCAGCGCAGGCATCTGCTGCCAAAAACGGGTGAAAAGCCCCATGGCAAGCCCCCCAACGCACAGCCCCGCACCGGTCACCGGCAGGCTCCCCCACCGTGCCATCAGGCGGGTAGGCAGCAGGGTATAAAACACCAGCGCAACAGCTGCAAGCAACCCCCAGCACAGCCCCGCCCGGGACAGGATCATATCCCGCCAATCACCGCCGGTTGCCAGCAGATATACACCCCCCAGCGCCAAGATCGCCGCCCCTGCTTCCCGCAGGGTGGGGGCTCGCCTTTCCCGACAGCACACCACCCCCACAATCAGCACCGGACCCACATATTGCATAATGGTTGCAGTAGCTGCATTGGAGGCGGCGATTGCCTTTAAATAGGTCAGCTGGGAAAAGAGCAGACCGAGAAAGGCAAATAGCAGCAGGGACAGGCAATCCCGCCGGGAGCGGAACAGCCCGGCATAAGCGGCGGGGGTTCTTGCCAGGCACACCCCGGTCAGCAACGCTCCGGAGGAAAGCATCCGCACGGCGGTGAGCCACTCCGCCCCCACGCCGTATTTATCAAACAAAAACTGACCTGCCACCCCGGAGCAGCCCCATAAGGTTCCGCCGATCAAGGCGGCGGCAAAGCCCTCTTTCTCTTTAGTTGTCATAACATCCCCCTGTTTTACTGTGAAACCACCCGGAAATACTCGCCCTCGTAATGCTCCGGCAATTGCTCCGATGAAACGTCCACCAGCCGGTTGCCGTACATCTCCAGCATCTCACCGGTACCGTCTCCCCCGGCCACGACCCCTGCGCCGCCGATCACGGTATTCTCAAAAAACCGATTCCCCAAGGGCAGCCGGGGCTGGCTTGTCATAATGGTAGAAAGCGCCGGATACGCCTTTGCCCAGGTATCCCCCATATAGGGAACCTCCTGCAAATGCTCTGCCAGGCGGTTGTAAAGGCTGTCCCCCCAGTCCCTGCCCCGGCTGTCCAGGTGCAGGGCGGTGCCGCAATGATAAAAGCTGTTGTGGTGAACGGAATAATCCCGCCCACCGCCGATCATCACAGCGCACCGGGAAAAGCCGCATAGCAGATTGCCGTAGACCTGCGCCGAGCTGACGCAATCGTCAAAATAAATGCCGATGCACCCATTCCCGTTCCCGCCGGGCATATCATGGAGGTAGTTATACCGGATCACCGTACCCCGGCAGGTCCAGTCCCGCCCGGCATAAATGCCCCCTGCGTCATTGGAATCATAGCAGGCGTTTTTGATCTCGTTTTCTTCAATCACATGGTTGTTCCCCTGGTAGGCAATGCCGAAATGGGGGACGTCATAAATCTTATTCCCCCGGGCGCAGCACCCCACCCCGGTCAGCTCAATGCCCGGCAGGTAGGTTTTATGCCACAGGGCGATCCGGGTAATGTCGCACCCTTCCACCAGGTTGGCAGAGGAAAGCAACTCCTCCCGGCTGCCGCCGCCTGCGGCAATTCCGCCGCCGCCCACGTCATAAACCCGGCAGCGAGCCACCTTGCACTGGCTGCTGTCCTCGATCAGAAAGCCCCAGCCGCCCACGCAGCACGCCGTACATTCATACATCCGGATCCGCTGACTCCGGCGCACCGTGACGCCGTTCCCCCGGCACTCGCACAGGGTCAGCC
>CAKSSZ010000172.1 GCA_934489915.1 uncultured Clostridia bacterium
AGTTCGGGAACCAGCCGTTGACGGCATATAACCAGCCCGAGCGTTCGCCTACGTCAAGCTCATACAAATTGTTGATTTCATAAAGATAGCGGGACATCCGGTCGCAGCGTTTTTGAAAATAAAGGGGCAGATCCCCCTGACTTACCGTTCCGTTTTGCTCAATTACTGCAAAGCAATGGCAGATCAGCCGCTCCATTTCTCCGGCGGCTTCCCGCTTCCAGCATAGGGGGTAGGCTTTACACTCCCCGCACACCCGCTCTTCTATTTTGGTCAGCAGGACGGTAGGATCGGCTTCTATTTTCGGCTGTCCTGCCAGTGCAAACACAGAGGAGGACAGCTGGATAAAGGCGGCTGAAATATGCTTGAGCTGCTGGCAGAGGGAGTCTCGGATGCGGGCTTCATTCTCCGATTGATCCGGATGCAGCCGGTACAGCCCCAGCCATTGCAGCCAGCGGTTGGGAATGAGCAGGAACACCAGGCACGCCAGAGGAAAGTCCAGGGGCAGGATGGACAAACGGGACAGCTGCCCTACCGATAGACTCGAAAGCAGCCCCGCCAGCAGTGCGCCGCCGCAAACGCCTCCCTTTCCCAAAAACCGAAAGACCCCGCCCAGTAACCCTGCTAAGGCAAACAGTCCCATCCGGGGGAAGAGAGAGGCCTCCCCTGCGCCGATGAGAAAGGCAGACAGCGCCCCGGCGGTGACGGCGGCTCCCGGGCTTTCGGAGCGGGCAAAGCAAAGCGTCACCGCCATGCAAAGCGTATCCTTATAATCCCACAAAGGGGTGGAGAGCTCCGGCAGCCCCCGGACGGCGGCACAGACCAACAGGAGCAGCGCTAAGGTATCCTGATGGCGGAGGTATCGTCTGGCTCGATTTTTTAACAGCGGAAGTGCGTCCTCAAAATATCCCTCCGCCAAAAAGCTGCCGGAGGTGCAAAGGAGCAGGGTGAGCAGATCAATGGGGGTCGCTCCCCGGACAATGAGAAAATACAGATCCGAAATCAGCGTCGCCGAGGCGACCGTCAGCCCCGAGAGAATGGAGCTTCGCAGGCAAAGCTCATCATCTACCCATAAGGCAAGGGCGAGAAGCACCAGCGCAACCGGGTAACGGGGGGTGAGGCTTGCGCTCAAGTATCCCGCCATCGACGCTCCCAGGCACAGCCACCGGCTGCGCTTTGGCTTGGCCGCTGCGGCGGCAAGGGCAATCCCCAAGGGGAGGGGTTGTCCCCCCAGACAGGCGCGGGATACCAAAAAACAGCAAATCAGCTCCGGCAAAAAGCCGGGTAATTTCTTTGCCGGCTTTACACCGGCATTTTTCTTCAACATTGTAACAGCCATATCACACCGATCCTTTTTCATTTGATACTTTTATTATACTCGAATTCAAGGGAATATTTTGTCATTTTATGGGGGAAGGATATCAAAAAGTCAGACAACAAATTCTTTGTTTTTCTTTTTTTGGAGTCAAAACGAAGAGAATAGTTGCGAAAAAAACAAAAATAAAGAATAATTAAGGGAAAATTTGAGTAAAATTCATGAAAAATTAGAAAAAAATCTTCCAAAACCCCTTTTTTTTTAGAAAAAACTATGGTATAATAAAAAAAGGAATTGTTCCATAGGAGAACGGAATGCGAGGATGGAGTATGAAGAACAATCAATCGCAGCTGGCAGGACAGCTGGAACTGTTTTGGCAGGGAAAATCAACTGACGCTTATCAGTTTATGGGCTGCCATAAGGCGAAGAAGGGATATGTGTTTCGGGTGTGGGCGCCCAACGCCCGCTCGGTTCGGGTAACGGGGAGGTTCAACGATTGGGATCGCACTTGCCCGCCTATGCGGCAGATCGGCCACGGCATCTGGGAACAGACCGTGGAGGAAGCGCAGCTATACGATGAATATAAATATTATGTGGAGCGGCAGGACGGCAGCTTTGTGATGAAAAGCGACCCTTACGGCTTTCATATGTGCACCCCGCCGGATAATGCCAGCAAGGTCTATGATCTGGAGGGCTATTCCTGGGGGGACGAACGCTACCGCAGGGACAAGCAAACCAAAAATGCGCTGCAGGAGCCGATCAATATTTACGAAGTGCATTTAGGCTCCTGGAAAAAGTACGAGGACGGGAATTACTTCTCTTACCGCCAGGCGGCAAAGGAGTTGATTCCTTATGTAAAGAAAATGGGCTATACCCACATTGAGCTGATGCCCATCAGCGAATATCCCTACGACCCCTCCTGGGGCTATCAGGTGACCGGGTATTACGCCCCCACCTCCCGCTACGGAACACCGCAGGATTTTATGGCGTTTGTGGATCAGTGCCATCAGGCGGGGATCGGCGTGATTTTAGACTGGGTAGGCGCTCATTTCCCTAAGGATGAAAACGGGCTGTATGAGTTTGACGGCAGCTGCTGCTATGAATCCTCTGACCCGGTGATGAATGAGCACCCGGACTGGAACACCCGGATTTTCGACTACGAGCGCAACGAGGTGGTCTCTTTCCTGATTTCCAACGTGCTGTATTGGCTGGATTGGTATCATATTGACGGCATCCGGGTTGACGCGGTGGCGTCTATGCTTTACTTAGACTACGGCAGGCGGGATCGGGAGTGGCACCCCAATCAGTACGGGGGCAATCAGAACATCGGCGCCATTGAATTTTTGCGGGCGCTCAATACCGCCGCCTTTACCTTTGACCCTCAGGTGCTGATGATTGCGGAGGAATCCACCGCCTTCCCGATGGTGACCAAACCCGGGTTTGACGGCGGCTTGGGCTTTAACTTTAAATGGAACATGGGCTGGATGAACGATATGCTTTCCTATATGTCTGCCGACCCGCTGTTCCGGAAGGGAATGCACAACCATCTGACCTTTTCCCTCACATATGCGTTTTCGGAGAATTACATTCTCCCCCTGTCTCATGACGAGGTGGTACACGGGAAATGCTCCATGATTCAGAAAATGCCGGGGGAATATCAGCAGAAATTTGATAATTTGCGCAGTTTTTACGGATATATGATGGCACACCCGGGGAAAAAGCTTTCCTTTATGGGGAATGAATTTGCCCAGTTTATCGAGTGGAATTACAAGCAGGAATTGGATTGGCTGCTGCTGGATTATGAGCCGCACCGGCAAATGCAGCAGTATGTGCGGGAGTTAAATCGGTTTTATCTGGATCACCCGGCTCTTTGGAAAAACGATTCGGACTGGAACGGTTTTTATTGGCTTGCCAATGAGGATCGGGATCAGAGCGTGATCGCTTTTTGCCGCACCGACGGGGAAGAGGAGCTGATGGTGGTTTGCAATTTCTGCCCGGTGCTGAGAAAGTCCTATCGGATCGGGGTGCCGGAAATGGCGGAATATAAGCCTGTATTTTCCAGCGATTATAAACGCTTCGGCGGACATGGAACAACCCTTCGGACAGTGAAGGCACAGCCCCAGGGCTGGAACGGCTTTGACCAGTCGTTGAGTATTACGGTTCCCCCCATGTCCACCGTATTTTACCAAAGACAGCAGCGGAAATAGGCATACGGAACGAAGATTGAAAGGAGCGATTCATATGGCAAGAAGAAAGGAATGCATTGCAATGCTGCTGGCCGGCGGGCAAGGGAGCCGGTTGAAGGTCTTGACAGAACAAACTGCAAAGCCGGCGGTGCCTTTTGGGGGAAAGTACCGGATTATTGATTTTCCTTTGTCTAACTGCGTCAATTCCGGGATTGACACGGTGGGGATTTTAACCCAGTATCAGCCGCTGGAGCTGAACGAATATGTGGGAAA
>CAKSSZ010000173.1 GCA_934489915.1 uncultured Clostridia bacterium
TCCCGTGGCAGCTCCACCCCAACCCCGCCGATTTCTTCCAATCGGGGGTGATGATGAAACCTGTCTTTTACGAACTGCCGTTCCTCGGGGGTATTATAAAAAATCCCCACAGGCAAATGAAATACCGAACGGAATAAATCCCTGTAAATAGGCGGTTCATCATGGGCTGTCGGTATTAAAATACTTCGTTCCGGTACGGACATCAAACCGGCAAAAGTTGTAAAATACAAATATGTAAAGAAAAGAAAGACGTCATATTCTTCCCGATTATGCTGCAAAAACTGGAGCAGCTGAAAGCTGACAGGTCCCTGCTGCATCATCCAGTTCATGTCATTGGCAAAACCGTAGGCACTCGCCTGCCCGCCGGGAACCCAGGGATCCGGAAACTGATCCCGCTGACAGACACAGGGAAAGCGGTACACCGTAACGCCCCTTTGCATTGTTTCGCCTGCGGGATACTCATTTTCCCAGCTCAAATAGCTTTTGGCGCAGGTGGTCAAAACGCTCACATCATACCGGTCTGTCAGTCTTTCCGCCAACTGACGGCAATGCTGCTCTGCCCCGCCGTTGATTTCCTCCCCGTACCGCTGCACCACAAAAGCAATTCTTGTTCGTCTCATAGCTTCAAATCCTTTATGATCGCTTCAAATTTTTTGCAAATTACGGCTTCGTCCAGTTCCTTCAACCGTTCTCGCTGCGTCGAAATAATGTCCTGCCGCAATGCCTGATCGGTCGCCATACGTTCCATCATCTCCGCCACCAGAGGATAGTTTTTTTCATAAAACAAAACGCCTCCCCCGCCCAACGTTTCCGGGATTGCACTGGAAGCATACGCCAAAACGGGCAAGTCGAAATACATAGCTTCCAAAAGAGGGACGCAAAATCCTTCGTGCTCGCTCATGGACAGCAGCAAGTCTGCCCTCTTATAAAGAGCCGTCATTGTTTCATATGAAACTTTTCCCAAAAAAGAAACTTTATCCGCAATTCCCAGCAATGAAGAAAGGCTAATTAACTCATTCAAGTATTTTTCCATTCCCTGATAACCGCCTGCCAGCAGCAATCTGCTGTCCGGCCGGATTCTTTGAAAGAGATAAAAAGCTTTGATCACATCCTCCTGCTTTTTATTGGGAGCTATTCTGCCTAAAAAAAGAATATTCGCAGTCCCGGTGTCCAATGCTTTCATCATTGCCGGATCTCCCTCTTGGGGCAAGTGCTGAAAATCATATAAAATCGGAAGCGCACAAACATTAAGAAAGCCCATGTTGCGCAATTGCTCGCAATTATATTCCGACACACCAATACAAAGATGATAGCAATCCTTTAACGTTTCAAGCTGCTGCAGCGCTTGTACACAAAGGGTTTGACTGTGCAGATTATAGCCCTCAAAAAAATGAGGCGGTGTAATATTATGATAAATCAATACCTTTTTACAGTCCTTGATTTCTTTGATCCTCTCATTCAATCCGGAACCGATCGCAAAATGATGAATCACCAGCTCGCCGGGATGGAACGCCGAGATAGGGCGTGCCCTCCCTACCAAAGCCGGGTGGATATGTTCTGCAAATATTTCGCTTTGATAGCCCAGATTCCGCAGCGCCTTCTGCAGTGCAAAAGCATGGTCTGTTACAGCGTCTCCAAATTGAATATCCGCTAAAATCTGATCTGCCCGCTTCATGACTGCTTCTCCTCTTTCAGCGCTGCCACTTCCCGCCGCAACGCCTCCAGCTCCTTTTTCTGCTGATAATAAGCTGCCCACATGGTATGATTAAATTCTACCTGCTGGTCGAAAAGAGCGTCTACATACCACTGAAAAAATTTTTTTGTTTTCTGCTTGCACCAAACAATCAGTTTTCCGCTGCGTCTGCGATGGGACGTAATCGGCAGATCGGATACAATCTCCCACCGCCGATCCACATTAATACAATGCCACGCATCTCCCATTCTATGCCGTATTTCTCCATCCGGCAGAAACTCATAATCAGCCGGGTCACGCTTTGCCGCTTCCTTCATCAATTCTTGAATAACCCGGTCGTTTACATGGTCAAAGGACTTCATTTGCCCTCCTCCTTTCCTTCCATCGCAGCCAAATACCGTTCGCCGATTTCACGGGTCGGCCCGTTTGCTATAACGCGCCCGTGATCCAGCCAGACGACACGGTCGCATATTTCATACACATCCTCCATTTTGTGGGATACAAACACAATGGTAATGCCCTGCTTTTTAAATTCTTTAATTTTGGCAATGCACTTTTTTTGAAAATTCGCATCCCCCACCGCCAAAATCTCATCCATCAATAAAATTTGCGGCTCCACATGCACGGCCACCGCAAATGCCAAACGAATATGCATCCCGGAGGAATAGGTACGAATGGGGCTGTCAATAAACCCCTCCAATTCAGAAAATGCAATGATACTGTCCAGCCGTCGGTCAATTTCTTTTTTACTCAATCCAAAGATAGAAGCGTTAATATAAATATTTTCCCGACCGGTAAAATCAGGGTGAAAGCCGGCCCCCAGCTCCAATAGGCTGGAAACCCGCCCTTCCGTCCGAATGGTACCGGAGGTAGGATAGATAATCTTGGTAATCAACTTCAGCAAAGTGCTTTTCCCCGAGCCGTTATGGCCAATCAGCCCTACGGTTTCTCCGGTATTCACGCGCAAATTCACATGCTGCAGCGCCCAAAAGTCGTCTGATTTAGCAGAACGCAAATGAAGCAATCGCTCTTTCAGAGTAGTCGCTTTATCATGATATCTTTTGAATTTTTTTGAAACTTCCGTTACCTCTATCATCTATATTTCCTCCGCAAAGCCCGGCTCCAGCTTGTTAAAAATCAATACGCCTGCTGTAAATATCACAACGGCCTCTGCCGCTGCAATTCCGATCTGAAAAAAATCAGGAGGCGTCCCGTAATAAATCACATTCCGAAAGCCCAGCACAAGGGGCGTCATAGGATTTAACAATAACAGTTTTTGCAGCCAGTCAGGGAGCATGGTGATGGGGTACACAATGGGCGTGGCATAAAACCATGCCATGGTCACCAGATTCACAATGTGCTCCAAATCACGAATATACACATTCATGGCAGAAAACATCAGGCAAAACCCTGCCACCGCACCGTATAAAATCAAAAGCAGCAAAGGCAGGTAAAGCAAATTCCAGGTCAGAGGAATCCGTGCAAGCAGCAACCCGACCAGTACCACAGCCAAACCGTAGATATAATTGACCAGCCCTCCGGTTGCCACTGAAAGAGGCAGCACCTGCCGAGGGAAATAAATTTTCTTCACCAGATTATAATTTTCAACAATACAGTCCGTGCTGGTTTGCAGGGAAGAGGAAAAGAAAATCCAGGGCAGCAACGCCACAAATAAAAACATGGCATAATTTTTTTCTTCCACACGCATCAAAAAAGGGAAAATCAGCGCATAAATGGCAAGCTGCATTAAAGGATTAATAAACGTCCACAAAAAGCCCAAAAAAGAGCCTTTGTATCTGGTCTTTAAATCCTTACGCACCAGACTTTTCAGCATTTCACGATATTGGTACAGCTCCGTAAAAAAACGTTTCATACCCTATTGCTTCTCCTCCAGCTGTTCAATTTGTTCCATAATCTTTTTTGCCTGTGCAATGGCGTCGTTTGTAGGCGTATAAATCCAGAGTTTCACATGGTGTTCCTTCTCTACCGCCGCAATTTCATCCTCCAGGGATATCAGTCGGCTCATTGCCTGTTTAATCCCGTCACGGTTGTCCTCTTTTT
>CAKSSZ010000174.1 GCA_934489915.1 uncultured Clostridia bacterium
CATCAGCAATGCCGGCCAGATAATGGTGTGGAATCTGACAATTTCCTTCCCCACCAGGTGAATATCTGCCGGCCAGTATTTTTGGAATTTTGAATCGTCGTCCGACAAATATCCCAGAGCCGTAATGTAGTTGGTTAATGCGTCCAGCCAAACATAAATCACATGCTTTTGGTCAAAAGTCACCGGGATCCCCCACCGAAAGCTGGTACGGGATACGCACAAATCCTCCAGACCCGGGCGCAGAAAATTATTCAGCATTTCGTTCTGGCGGGACTGAGGCAAAATAAAGTCCGGATGATTCTCAATCAAATCAATCAGCCTGTCCTGATATTTGGACAGACGGAAAAAGTAGCTTTCCTCCTTGGTCAACTCCACCTCACGGCCGCAGTCCGGGCATTTGCCGTCCACCAGCTGGTGCTCCGTCCAGAAGGATTCACAGGGGGTGCAATACCATCCCTCATATTCATCCTTATAAATATCGCCCTTTTCATAGAGCTTTTCAAAAATTTTCTGCACCACAACCTCATGCCGCTTTTCCGTGGTGCGAATAAAATCGTCATTGGAAATATTAAGCGCCTTCCAAACCTTTTGAAAGCCCGCAACAATCTTGTCCACATATTCCTGAGGGGTTACGCCTTCCTCTGCCGCTTTCCGTTCGATTTTCTGACCATGTTCGTCCGACCCTGTAAGAAAATAAACATCATACCCCCGCATTCGCTTATACCGGGCGATGGCGTCTGCCGCAACAGTGGTATAAGAATGACCGATATGGGGCTTGCCGCTGGGATAATAAATCGGCGTAGTGATGTAAAAAGTGTTTTCTTTCATAATAATCTCCATTCCGCCGCCCTGCGCCGGCACAAATAGGAATGAAACTCTCTTATCGGCAGGGCAAAAAATGATAAGAGACGATTACGCCCATGGGCATTTTCCGAGCAAAACAAGGAATTTTTCGCACGGGCATTCAATCCTGCCGGAGGCTAACGTGAAAGAAATTTTCACATTAACTTCCTTACTTCCTTGAAAAGATTCCTTTCTATTATATCAAACAACCTTCTCTTTGTCAAACACTTCCTTAGGATCAGGGATATTTTTTCAAATAAGAATTGACTTTTTCCTATAAATAGGGTATGATAATAATATAACAAAATAAGAAAGGAATTATTACAGAATGAAAAAAACTGTCTTACTTGCAGCACTATCTCTTATGCTTGCCGCGCCGTCCGTTTCTGCCCAGGGAGTACAGGTAATTGCAGACGGCACGCCCGTCTCCTTTGATACCCCGCCCACGGTTGTAAACGATCGGGTGATGATCCCTCTGCGTGCAGTGGGAGAAGCGTTGGGCGCCGCTGTTACCTGGGATGAGGAAACCCAAAGCGCAAACGTATACCGTCACGGCACGGTACAAACAATCACCATAGGCAGCCAGCAGGCAACCATTTATCAGGAAGGCACCCCCGCTGCTGTCACCATGGACACCGCCCCCTACACCGTAAACGACCGCACCATGGTTCCGGCTCGGTTTTTGGCAGAGGGCTTCGGTGCACAGGTGGATTGGGATGAGGACACGCAAACCGTTACCATCACCCCCAAGCAGCAGATTGTGATGACCGTGAACGGATTTGACATTACAGAAGGTCTCTTTAACTATGCTTTAAGCGCCAACATGAGCAAACTGATGCAAAAAAATGCGCAGCAGGAGCTGACTCAGGCAGAAACGGAGGAACTGCTCCGCCGGGCTGTAACCGAAACGGAGGAGGCGTTGACCCAAACCTTCGCTCCTCAATCCACTGCGCAAAAAGAAGGAATTACCGTTTCCACCGAAGATTTGCTTGCCACCTTAGGCGCATCCTCAGAAAGCGCAATTGAACAAACTGCCAACATTCTTCTGCCCTACGGAATTTGCCGGCATGAATTTTCCGATCTGCTGCAGGCGCAAACCGCATCCAACTTGCTGTTTCAAAACATCTGCGATCGCCTGACCACGGAACAGCTGAAGGATTTTTATGAAAAGAACTACATCACCGCCAAGCATATTTTGCTGACTACCGCCAATCTGACGCCGGAAAAACAAGCGGAAAAAAAGGCTGTCACCGAGCAGATTGCCAATCAGCTGAAGCAGGGCGCAAGCTTTGATTCCCTGATGAAAGAATACTCGGAGGATCCGGGGCTGGAACAATTCCCCAACGGATACACCTTCACCGCCGGTGAAATGGTCAGTGAATTTGAAACGGCGGCGTTTGCCCTCAGTGAAAACCAAATCAGCCCGGTAATTGAAACCTCCTACGGCTATCATATTATCCAGCGGCTGCCCTTAGAGAAAAAGACGGAGCAGGAGCTGGAAGAACTGCGCACCACCATGGCACAGCAGGAAATGATGAAGCTTGTAGATCAGGCAGACGTAACCTTGAATCAAACGTTTCTCCAATCCTTAAATCTTTGGGAACGTTATCTCATCAGTGCCACCGTGGCACAGACTGCAAATCAATAAAAAAACAACCGCTGATATGGACATTGAAATCGTGCAGCCGGTTGACTCCTCAGCTCAGCTGCAAGCATTTTTTGATTATTATGATTATATTGAAGAAGGAGAATAAACCGTAATGTTAAAACATCAACAACCGCTTTATCAGGTAACACCCATTTCCTCGATTCGGGACATGATGGAAAAAGCAGTAGCGGAAGTCGGCGACAAAACCGCCTTTTGCTATCGGCAAAACAAGCAGGAGCATAGCGCCACCTACCGGGAATTTTGGGAACAAACCAAATTCATCGGCACCGGACTTTCCAAGCTGGGCATTTCTAAAACTCACATTGCGATCCTCAGTGAAAACCGTTATGAGTGGGTCTGCTGCTACCTGTCCGTATTACAAAGTGACAGTGTATTTGTTCCTGTGGATAAAGAATTACCCCCCAATGACATGGCAAATGTCGTATGTGACAGTGACAGCACCGTTCTGTTCTATTCCGGAAAATATGAAGAAACCTTACAGGAATACGCTTCCCGTCTGTCTGCCATTACGCATTTTATTGGCTTTGACCGGGAAGAGGACAGTGAGGACGGCCGCTTTTTATCCTATCGCCGTTTGGTAGAACAGGGCAAAAACGCTTATGAGCAGGGAGACGATTCTTATACCTCCCAGCATGCAGACCCGGACGCTTTAAAACTGCTCGTTTATACCTCCGGCACGACCGGCATGGCAAAAGGGGTCATGCTGTCGGAAAACAATCTGGTCAACAGTGTGTATTACGGGCTGAAAATATCAACAGTATATGAAAAAAGCCTGTCCGTGCTGCCCTATCACCATACCTACGAGGCTGTTTCCGGCTTGCTGGTTTCCCTGCACCATCACGCTACCATCTGCATCAATGACAACCTCCGAAACGTAGCAAAAAACCTTGCTTTTTATCAGCCGGAATTTGTTTATCTGGTGCCCGCTTTTGTGGAGCTGTTCTATAAAAAAATATGGTCTACCGCAAAAAAATCCGGCTCAGACGGAAAACTGCGCACCATGATTAAGGTCAGCAACGCCCTGCGCAAGGTTGGTATTGACCTGCGTCGCACCTTCTTTTCTTCCATTCATAAGGTGTTTGGCGGTCATTTGATTAAGCTGGTCTGCGGCGGCGCTCCCATTCGGCCGGAGCTGGGGGATTTCTTTGACGCTATCGGCATTACCTTAGTCAATGGCTACGGCATCACCGAATGCTCCCCCTTAGTCAGCGCC
>CAKSSZ010000175.1 GCA_934489915.1 uncultured Clostridia bacterium
CGTCCCCCAACGTCCCGGCCGATAAATAGCCAATCAATAAGATTTGGCTTTCGTTTTCCCCTCATAAATAGCAAAAAAGCAGCTCCCCCCAGAGCTGCTTTTTTGCTATTTCAAATAGGCTCCTGCCGATTGCTCTCTTCCGGCTTGTGTCCGTTCACAAGCTTAATCCGTTTTTCCAGCTTTCCCCGCGGGAGCATCAGGACTGCCCCGCAGCCGCCGCACTCAATTTTGCAATCTGCCCCCACTCGCAGCACCAACCATTGATTACTGCCGCAAGGATGATTTTTTTTCAAGGTTACCTGATCGCCAAGCTCCATTTGGATCGGCATACTTGCATCTCCCTTCTATGCGGAAAAGCGCCGGTACAATTTCACATCGCACCGGCACTTTCGATCTTTCCAACTGTTCCAATCATTTCTTATTCTTCAAATGCAATAACCTGACCGGCATCAGCAGAAGCAAACGCCGCTTCCATCACCTTCATCACACGCTGAATCTGCGCATGAGTTACCAGCTGCGGTTCAATGCCGTCAATTGCCTTGCAGACATTCCGATAAAAATCATGCACATCGGATTGAGGAATGGGTAAATCGTATTCATCCACCGTAATCTCATCTCTGGGCGCCATGGTTTTGGTAATACCGGCTGCCGTTTGCACCGGGAGCACGTCCTTTTCATTCCAATGCTTGCACTTTACCACATGGCAGGGCTGCCGCCAATCGGTAATCATCGCCGTTCCCTTTTCTCCCTGGAAATAGAACCGAGGCAACGCAATAAAGTTAAAGGTACCTACTTCGACATAAGCGGTAGAGCCACTTTCAAAGGTCAAAGTCAACTTAAAGCCGTCATCCACTTCCTTGTTGGTAATGTGAGTAGTCACACAGTAAACGGTTTTGATTTTTTCAGTAATCATTTGCAAAATCTGGTCAATCAGATGAACGCCCCAGTCTAAGATCATCCCGCCGCCATGCTCTTTTTCGCATCTCCAGTCACTGGGGATCCCCCGAGAGCCGTGTACTCTGGATTCCACATTGATCACCTTGCCCAGCTCGCCCCGGTCGATCAAGCCCTTAATGGCAATAAAGTACACATCCCATCTTCTGTTGTGATGTACCGTAAACAGCTTCCCGCTGCGGTTGGCAGCGTCCACCATTTCCTGCACCGCTTCGCTGGACATTTCCACCGGCTTTTCGCAAATTACATTTTTGCCTGCCTCCAGCGCACGGATGACCAGCTCCTTATGAACATCGTTGGGGACTGCAACTACCACAATCTCCACCGCCGGGTCAGCAAGCACCGCTTCAAAGGAATCATATACAAAAATCCCTTTTTCACGGGCAACCTGATTCCGCACCTCACGGATATCATAAATACCGGCCAGCTCTACCACATCGCTTTTCAATGCATGGTCAGCATGCCAGCCGCCCTGTCCGCCGTATCCTACTACTGCAATTTTCTTCTTCATTTTCTTACACCCCTTGGTTGTAACTTTTCATTCCTGTAATTTTATTATAGCGAACTTATGTCTCTTTGTCCAGTCCTTTTCTGAAATTTTTCAAAAATTTTCACTTTTTCTATTTTCATTGCCGTTACATTTCTGTCCTTGTGATTTTCAACAAAAATCATCTGCAATTCCACCGATCCGATTCCTCCGTCACTGCCCGCCCTTGGCGCAGGCTTTCCGGCAAATTGAGAATCCGCTGATTGCGGGAGCCGCGGAAGGCAAGGGCAAGACTGCGCTCTGCCAATACAAAGGGCCCGTCTACCAAAACATCGCAGCAAGAGAGCAGTTCTCTGACTGCCGGATCCTCCGAACGGATCAGTTCTTCAAAAGTATAGCCGGAATACAGTGCAATTTCAAGCCCGCCCTTGCGCACCGCATGGCACAGGGGCAGCAAAGCCGCCGCCTGACAAACCGGTTCCCCGCCGGAAAGCGTCAAACCGGACAGCATGGGATTTTTCAAAATTTCGGCGGCAATCTCCCCCGCCCCTCTGAGGGTACCTCCCTCAAAGGGGTGGGTTTGGGGATTGTGGCAGCCTTGACAATGGTGTGGGCAGCCCTGCACAAACAGCGTATAACGCAGTCCCGGGCCGTCAGTAATCGAATCGTTAACAGTGCCTGCAACACGAATGAGCGTATCACACATGGTGCTTCACCCGGTCAGCCTCTTCTGCACGTTTTGCGTCGTTAAACCGATCTAAGGTTCCTACCAGATACCCGGTAATCCGGCGAATGCGATGGAAGGGAATATCCCCCTCCCGGCGACCGCAGCGGGGGCATTCATCATTGATAACACCCTGATATCCGCAAACCGGGTCGCTGTCTACCGGATGATTGATGGAGCCGTAGCCGACTCCTGCTTCTTTCATGGTTCGCACCACTTTTTCAAACGCTTCAATATTATTGGCAGTGTTGCCGTCCAGCTCCACATAAGTAATATGCCCTGCATTGGTCAATGCATGGTACGGCGCCTCAATTTGAATTTTGTCATAGGCGCTGATGGGGTAATAGACCGGCACATGAAAGCTGTTGGTATAATATTCCCGATCGGTCACACCGGCAATTTTCCCGAATTTTTTCTGATCCATCCGCACAAACCGTCCGGATAACCCCTCCGCCGGAGTTGCAAGCAGAGTAAAATTCAATTTCTTTTCCCGACTGAGCCGATCCAGATAATCCCGCATAAAGCCAATGATCTCCAGACCCAGAACACGGGACTCCTCCGATTCGCCGTGGTGCTTTCCGGTCAGCGCCACCAATGCTTCCGCCAAACCGATAAATCCGATGGACAGGGTACCGTGCTTCAGCACCTCGCCGATCTCATCCTCCGGCGACAGCTGGTCGGAATCAATCCAAACGCCCTGCCCCATCAGGAAGGGGAAATTGTGAATCTTTTTCTTTGCAATAATGTGGTACCGATCCAGCAGCTGTTTGGACACCAAATCCATTTTCCGTTCCAGTTCCTCAAAGAACCACTCTAAATTATGATTGCTTTTGATTGCAATCCGAGGTAAATTAATAGAAGTAAAGCTGAGGTTCCCACGGCCGAAGGTAATTTCCCGCTCCGGATCATACACATTGCCGATGACCCGAGTTCTGCAGCCCATATAGGCAATTTCCGTTTCCGGGTGACCGGGCTTGTAATATTTCAGATTATAGGGTGCGTCAATAAAAGAAAAATTCGGGAACAACCGTTTTGCGCTGACCCGGCACGCCAGATGAAACAAGTCATAATTAGGGTCGTCCGGGTTATAATTAATTCCTTCCTTCACCTTGAAAATATGGATCGGGAAAATTGCCGTTTCTCCAAAGCCAAGTCCCGCCTCTGTTGCCAGCAGCACATTTTTAATAATCATTCTACCCTCGGGAGAAGTATCGGTTCCGTAATTAATAGAGGAAAAAGGCGTTTGTGCACCGGCACGGCTGTGCATGGTGTTCAAATTGTGAATCAGCGCCTCCATGGCCTGATAGGTTGCCTTATCCGTTTCCTCCAATGTGTTTTTTGCCGCAAACCCGCTCACCTGACGGTACCGCTCTTCTCCTAAAATCGACTCAAAGGTCTCCTTTTCCAACTTTTGATACCGATGATCCTCAACGCTTATTTTAGGAAACAGTCCGGTTTCCGTCTCTATCTCGACTATCATTTTTTTCCAATCATCCTGGGACTTCCCGCATTCGCCCCCCAACAGCGCCGCTGCCTTGGAAAAGTTCGCAGCATACAGT
>CAKSSZ010000176.1 GCA_934489915.1 uncultured Clostridia bacterium
GCCTATATCCGCACCCGTGATTTTAATTTCACATTAAACCGGCTGACCGGCTTTGATTTGCACGGAAAAACCGCCGGGGTCATCGGCACCGGTAAAATTGGCCGTGTGTTTATTGACATTTGCAAAGGCTTTGGCATGAACGTAATCGCATATGATCCCTATCCTCAGGAGGGAATTGATTATGTCTCTCTGGAAGAGCTGTGCAAGCGGGCGGATGTCATTTCCCTTCATTGTCCCTTGACCGATTCTACCCACCATATCATTAACCGGGAAACACTGTCGCAGATGAAAAAAGGAACCTATCTGATCAATACCTCCCGTGGCGCCTTAATTGACAGCGAGGCTCTGCTGGAAGCATTGAAATCCGGTCACTTAGGCGGCGCAGGGTTAGATGTGTATGAAGAAGAAGGCGACTTTTTCTATGAGGATCGTTCCGGAAAAATCATGCAGGATGACGTCTTGGCTTTGCTGGTCGCCCAGCCCAATGTGCTGGTCACCTCCCATCAGGCATTTCTCACCAATGAAGCCCTTGAGAATATTGCCAAAACCACGGTTGAAAATCTGGATGCATTTTTTGAAGATAAGCCCCTGAAAAATGAAATTTGCTACCGCTGCTTAAAATCCCAAACCTGTGATAAAAAGCATAAAAACCGCTGCTTCTGAGCAAACCAAAAAAGGCGTATGGATCGGATCAATCCATACGCCTTTTTTATAAATAGTGCGATTTCTTATTTGTTCATTGCTTCTGTAATAGCAACTGCCACAGCAACAGTAGCGCCAACCATAGGGTTATTGCCCATGCCGATCAGACCCATCATTTCAACGTGAGCCGGAACGGAAGAAGATCCTGCAAACTGTGCGTCAGAATGCATTCTGCCCATGGTATCGGTTAAGCCATAAGAAGCAGGTCCTGCAGCCATGTTATCCGGATGCAGTGTTCTGCCCGTACCGCCGCCGGACGCAACAGAGAAGTATTTCTTGCCCTGCTCCACACATTCCTTTTTATAAGTTCCTGCAACAGGATGCTGGAATCGGGTGGGATTGGTAGAGTTACCGGTGATGGAAACGTCAACCCCTTCCATATGCATAATCGCTACGCCTTCCCGAACGTCGTTGGCGCCGTAGCATCTGACCTTGGAACGCTCCCCATTGGAGTAAGCAATTTCCTTCACGATGGAAACCTTACCGGTTGCATAATCAAAATCAGTCTGTACATAAGTGAACCCGTTGATTCTGGAAATGATTTGTGCAGCGTCCTTGCCCAAACCGTTCAAGATTACCTTTAACGGGGTTTTTCTGATCTTATTGGCAGTCTTAGCAATTCCGATTGCACCCTCTGCCGCTGCAAAGGATTCATGTCCTGCCAGGAAAGCAAAGCACTTTGTGTTTTCTTCCAGCAGCATAGCACCTAAATTACCGTGACCCAAACCAACCTTGCGGTCGTCTGCAACAGAACCGGGAATACAAAAAGCCTGCAGACCTTCTCCCAGGCACTTAGCAGCGTCCACTGCATTGGTTACGCCCTTCTTAATTGCAATTGCCGTTCCCAGCGCATAAGCCCAGCCGGCGTTTTCAAAACAGATCGGCTGAATTTCTTTTACGATGGTATAAGCGTCAACTCCCTTATCCAACCCAATCTGACGGGCCTCTTCAATGGAAGCAATGCCATATTTTTTGCAAACCTCATCAATTTGCTTAATTCTTCTTTCATAACTTTCAAACAAAGCCATTCCGATGCCCTCCTTATTCTTCGCGGGGGTCGATAACCCGAACCGCTTCATCAAATCTGCCGTAGCTGCCGGTTGCCTTTTCCAAGGCTTCATCAGCAGGAGTTCCTTTTTTGATCATTTCCATCATTTTGCCCAACTGAACAAACTGATAGCCGATGATTTGATTGTCTTTATCCAGAGCAATCCCTTTTACATAGCCTTCTGCCATTTCCAGATAACGGGAACCTTTCGCCAAAGTACCGTACATGGTACCAACCTGGCTGCGCAGACCTTTGCCCAGATCCTCCTGACCGGCGCCGATGGTCAAGCCGTCTTCCGAGAAAGCGGACTGAGTTCTGCCGTATACGATTTGCAGGAACAGCTCTCTCATTGCAGTATTGATAGCGTCACAAACCAAGTCGGTATTCAGCGCTTCCAAGATGGTTTTGCCAGGCAGAATTTCAGAAGCCATAGCAGCAGAATGGGTCATACCGGAGCAGCCGATGGTTTCCACCAACGCTTCCTGAATCACACCCTGCTTTACATTCAGAGTCAGCTTACATGCACCCTGCTGAGGTGCGCACCAGCCAATTCCGTGAGTAAAACCGCTGATATCCTTAATTTCTGTTGCTTTTGTCCATTGTCCTTCCTGAGGAATCGGAGCCGGACCATGGTTTGCACCCTTAGCAACCGGGCACATTTGCTCCACTTCGTGAGAATAAGTCATTGTGGTACTCCTTTCATCTCTATGAATTAAAGATAGTATATCCTTTTTATAAAAATTTTAGCACATTATTAGAAAAAAGTCAATTCTCATTGTCAACAAAATAACAAGAAAAACCCTTTCCTCCCTTGACTAAATTGTCATTTATCTCTGCACTCTGCCGGAGCCGTCGCCTTCTGCCAGCTTTTTCACTTCCTCCACCGTTACATCGTTAAAGTCATGCTCAATGGTATGCTTCAGACACGAAGCGGCAACCGCAAATTCAATGGCATCCTGCTGGGAATATCCTTCCGACAATGCATAAATCAGACCACCGCCGAAGGAATCGCCCCCGCCGACGCGATCCACAATGTGAATTGTGTAATTTTTAGAAAACCAGCTCTGCCCGTCCTGATAAAGCATCCCTGCCCATTGGTTCACACTGGCAGAAATACTCCCCCGCAGGGTAATGGCAACGGTATCAATCCCAAATTTTTCAGACAGCTTTTTGGCTACGCCCACATATCCCTCACGGGAAAGCTCGCCGCCTGTAATATCGGTATTTTCCGCACGAATTCCGAAAACCTTTTCGCAATCCTCTTCATTGGCAATCGCCACGTCCACATAAGGCATCAGCTGCCCCATCACCTTGCCCGCTTTTTCAGAGGTCCATAAATTTTTTCTGAAATTCAAATCGCAGCTGACTGTCAAACCCATTTCCTTTGCTTTCTTACAAGCATCCAGGCAAATTTCAGCCACATTATCTCCCAGTGCCGGAGTAATTCCGGTAAAATGGAACCATTCCGCACCCATAAAAATTTTCTCCCAGTCAAAGTCGCTTTTCTGCGCCATGGAAATAGAAGAATATTTTCTGTCGTAGATCACCTTGGACGGTCTCTGAGACGCACCCTTTTCCGCATAGTACATGCCCATCCGTTCCCCGCCGATCACCACTTGGGATACATCTACATCGTAGCCTTTCAAGATACGCAGCGCCGACTTTGTTAAATCATTGTCCGGCAGCTTGGTAACATAAACCGCTTCCTTTCCGTAATTTGCTAAGGACACGGCTACATTGGCTTCCCCTCCGCCGTAAGAAATTTCAAATTTCTGCGCCTGGGTAAAACGAAGGTACCCCTCCGGATTCAGGCGCCCCATAATTTCGCCGAAGCAAACAAATTTCATAACCAAATTCCCCTTCCTTTAAAAAATCCACACAAAATTATTGTACCATTTTGTGCCCGATTTGTCAATCATTCATCCGGAACTTTTACGTCTTTTTGTCATTTTTTTAAAAAAT
>CAKSSZ010000177.1 GCA_934489915.1 uncultured Clostridia bacterium
CGTCTCCCCAGCAAAGCCAACCATCACATCCGTGGTGATGGCGGCGTTAGGAAAGAATTGTCGGAGTAACGCCACGCAATCTGCATATTCATCGGCTGTGTAATGCCGGTTCATGCGGCGCAGAGTTTCGTCACAGCCGCTCTGTAAAGAGAGATGAAACTGCGGACAAAGCTTTGGCAGCTGTACCAGACCTTCTACAAAAGCAGGCTGAATGCAGTTTGACTCCAAAGAACTGATACGAATCCGCCTCACCCCGTCGATCCGGTGAATTTGCTGAATGAGCTGCAATAAATCTACCTGCTTCAAGTCCCGCCCATAAGAAGCCGTGTGAATGCCGGACAGAACAAATTCCAGTACGCCGGCGTCCACCAAGCGCTTTACCTCATCCAGCACATCCTCCACAGGCCTGCTGCGTATATGCCCTCTGGCATAAGGAATGATACAATAAGAGCAGTATCGGTCACATCCGTCCTGAATCTTTAAAAATGCCCGGTATCGGTCATCTCCGCAGCTGGAAATATGCAGCGGCTCGAAATCTTTTTGCTCCATAATGTCTGCAACGGCACACACCCTCTCTTCTGCTGCACGGCGCAGCAGGGACGGCAGTTCCCCACGCCTGGAGGTTCCCAAAATCAAATCCACTTCCGGGATTTTTTGAATTTCTTCCGGCGCCGTTTGGGCATAACAACCGGTAACGACCACCAGGGCATTCGGATTGATCCTTTTTGCACGGCGTATCATCTGCCGTGATTTTCGGTCGCTTAAGCTGGTGACGGTACAGGTGTTAATCAAATAACAATCCGCCCAGGCTTCAAAGGGTACAATTTCATACCCCTCCTGCCGCAGCAGCTCAGCCATTGCCTCGCTCTCATATTGATTCACTTTGCAGCCTAACGTATGAATGGCCGCCTTCTTCGTTTGATTCATCCCCTTGCTTCCTTTCCCTGGCAGATATTATGCAGAAAAACCGCTTGACAACTCCAGATGTATATGATATAATGAATTAAGAAACAGAAAATTTGACTTAAGGAGGTTTATTATGGTAAGCTTTGAAATTTTATTAAGCTCAATTAACGATGTTAAAAACTTTGTAAACATTGTAAACAAATACAGCTGCGATATTGATTTAACATCCGGCCGCTATGTTGTTGATGCAAAGTCCATTATGGGTATTTTCAGTTTGGACTTGACAAAGCCTATTAAAATTGATATTCATTCTGATCATGAACAGGCTTTGGTGGACGAACTGCAGCCTTTCACTGTTGCGTAAGCTTCGAGTACAGGGCCGTCCGATTCGGACGGCTTTTATTTTTTATTCTTTTTGAGGTACAATTGCTTTCCGTCTGTTACAATCACCACAGTCCCGTCCAAATCTGTTCGGTAAATTTGAGCGCCTGCTTTTTCTAACCGCTGCAGCGCTTCTTCATTGGGGTGACCGTAGGAATTCCCGATCCCGCAGGAAATCACGGCGCACTGCGGTTGGACACGCTTCAAAAAGGAAGGCGTAGAAGAATATTTGCTTCCGTGGTGTCCCACCTGCAATAAATCTGCTGAAAGATCTTCCCCTGTCCGCAGCAGATCCCGCTCTTCTTCCTCCTCTGCATCTCCGGTAAACAGAAAACCCATATCGCCGCAGCGCAAATGAAGCGCAATGGAGCGGTTATTCTCATTTTCATCCTCCAATGAAACCGGTCCTACCACCGTACATTCCGCATCGGCGTAAGACAGCTTGTCATGGCAGGCCACCGCCTTGACGGGAACCTTTCTCTTTTCTGCCGCCTGTATCATCTCTTCATAAACAGGATCCTCCGACACTTCCCCGTTCACAACTAGACAGCGTACGGACAGCTGCTCCAATACATTGGTCATTCCGCCCATATGGTCGTTGTGAGGATGGGTCACTACAGCATAATCAATCCGCCGCACGCCCAGCTCTTTTAAATAACGAACGACTTCGTCCCCATACTCCGGCTCTCCGGTGTCAATCAGCATCACCTGCGTTGGCCCGATCACCGCCGTACTGTCACCTTGTCCAACATCGATACAATGCACCTCCAATCCGCTTTTAGGATACGGGGAATGAAAGAACCCTCCGACCCAGCGTACCGAAGCCAAAATCAGAAGTACAATAAAAATCATCCATGTAAAGCGCTTTTTACTCATACTTCCTGCTCCTTCAGAGCATCCGTCAATTTTTTATCTGCCGATGCAAAAGTTAATACATCCACACAGGTGGCTCCGCCTTTTTTCAACGTTTTTGCACACTCATTCGCAGTTGCGCCGGTGGTGTAAATATCATCAATCAATAAAATCCTTTTCTCCTTCACATTAACCTCCGGAACCACCGCAAAGGAACCGTTTAAATTGATCTGTCTCTTTTTATAATTCAGCTTGCTTTGCGGCAATGTGTTCTTTTGCTTTTGTAAAGCTGCCGCATAAGGAATATGGCACCGTTCACCGATTTGTACAGCCAACAGCTCCGACTGGTTATATCCTCTTTGCGCCATCCGTTCACGGCTGATGGGAACAGACGTGATTAAATCGTAATCCTCGCTTACATAATTACTCATTAAAATGCCTAAGGTAGGCGCATAATGTCTTTTATGATAAAATTTAAATAAAAGCAGCATTTTTCGTATTTCCGTAGTATAAAACACCACACTGGAATGTTTGTGATACCATGGCCGATGCTGATGACAGGAAAAACAAATGCCGTCTCCGCTCGGCGTCACGCTGCCGCAAACCGGGCAATGCTTCGCCGGAATCAAGGGCAGCCGCCGGAGGCAGTCCGGACATAACAGCAAAAAGGCGCCCGGCTGCAAATATTCCCGACACAGGATACACCGGGGCGGGAACCATGCGTCCCTAAGCCTGGTGAAGATCCCCATCGCAATCCGCCTTCCTTCCTTCTAACAGCATGGTGTCCAATGCTGTGAACCGTTCCGCTTGCCGATCCTGATCCACCATGCGCCTCATAATGATTTCATTCCCCACCAGTACCACCAATTTTCTGGCGCGGGTCACAGCCGTGTAAAATAAATTCCGGCTCAATAGCATTGGCGGCGCCTGGTACATAGGAATCACCACAATATCAAACTCACTGCCCTGACTTTTATGTACCGTGATTGCATAGGCAAGCTCTAATTCATCCAACTGTAAAAAATCATAGGTCACTTGTCTCTGCCCGTCAAAACATACCGATAGTGTAGAAGCAGAAGGATCAATTTTTGTAATGATTCCCTCATCTCCGTTAAACACCCCGGTTCCCTTCTCTCCGTTCCGCCCTGTCCATGGGATATCATAATTATTTTTAATTTGCATCACCTTATCCCCCTCCCGGAAGATCAGGTCACGCACCTTACGCTCCTGTTTTTTGGGAGACGGCGGATTTAATGCCTCCTGCAAAGCCGGATTTAACGCTCGGATTCCCGCTTCCCCTTTTTTAGAGGGCGAAATTACCTGAATGGAAAACAAATCGTCAATATGATAGGTGACCGGCAGTCGTCTCCGGCATAAATCCACTACAGAACTCAATAGCTCTCCCGGCGCAGTATGAACAAAGAAAAAATCCCCCTGATTTAAAACCGGATACTCACCGTGATTGATCTTATGCGCATTCACAACAATCTGACTTTCTTTTGCCTGACGAAAAATTTCTGTCAGGCGCACGGTTTTAATACAATCCCCTGCCAGCAAATC
>CAKSSZ010000178.1 GCA_934489915.1 uncultured Clostridia bacterium
ATGCCAAACTGTATTTGTCCGATCCGACTAATGTGTTGGAAAGCGGTGTTGAAATTGAGGTGCAGCCACCGGGGAAAAAGCTGCAGAATATGATGCTGCTGTCCGGTGGGGAAAAGGCCATGTGCGCCATTGCAATTTTATTTGCCATCATCAAAACCCGCCCCGCCCCTTTCTGCATTTTTGATGAGATTGAAGCAGCCTTAGATGATGTCAATGTGTTTCGGTTTGCTAACTATTTGCGTGTGTTCAACGACCGCACTCAGTTTATTGTGGTGACGCACCGCCGCGGCACAATGGAAGCGGCGGATCGGCTTTACGGTGTCACCATGGAGAAAAAGGGAATTTCCCGCATGATTATGCTGGATATGGATGAGCTTGAGGAATTTCAAAATAAAAAGTAGAGCGGATGGCGGAAAGGAGAAAGAATGGCTTTTTTTTCAGGATTAAAAGAGAAACTGGCAAAAACCAGAACCAATTTATCAGAGAAGGTGGAGGAGGTATTTAAATCCTTCCGCAAAATTGACGAGGATTTATTTGAAGAGTTGGAGGAAGCGTTGATCACGGCGGATGTAGGCGTGAATGCGTCTATGGAGATCATTGAACGGCTGCGTGCTGCCTGCAAGGAAAAGGTACTGCGGGACGCAGACGAGCTACGGGACGAACTGCGATCCATTATTTCGGACATGATGTCGCAGTCCTCCTGCGAATTGGAGCTTTCTCATACGCCGGCGGTGATTTTTGTGATCGGCGTGAACGGCGTAGGGAAAACAACCTCGATCGGAAAGCTTGCCGCTTTACTGAAACGCCAGGGGAAATCGGTGTTGCTTGCTGCGGGGGATACCTTCCGTGCGGCAGCAATTGACCAATTGGAAATTTGGGCAGAACGTGCCGGGGTGGATTTGATTAAGCACCAAGAGGGAGCTGACCCGGCAGCGGTGGTGTATGATGCCGCCTGCGCTGCCAAATCCAGAGGGGTGGATGTACTGATTTGCGATACTGCCGGTCGGCTGCATAATAAAGTGAACTTGATGAATGAACTGCACAAGATGTTCTCCGTATTGGCAAAGGAACTGCCGAATTCTTCCCGGGAGGTGCTGCTGGTGCTGGACGCCACCACCGGACAAAACGCTCTTTCCCAGGCTAAATTATTTGGAGACACTGCGGATATCACAGGTATTGTGCTGACAAAGCTGGACGGTACCGCCAAAGGCGGCGTTGTGATCGGGATACAGTCAGAACAGCAGATCCCCGTGAAGCTGATCGGCGTGGGAGAAGGAATAGATGACATGCAGCCCTTTGACCCTCAGGAGTTTTCCCGTGCCTTATTTGATTTTGAGGAGGAATAATCCATGCACTGGACAGGCTCGTATGATCTTTTGGTTGCCGGAGGCGGCGTGGCGGGCGCAGCGGCGGCGGTGACCGCTGCCAGACGGGGCAAATCAGTCTTGCTGATTGAAAAAAGCTTGTATTTCGGCGGATTGGCAACCTACGGTTTGATCAATCTGTTTGTTCCCATGTGCAACGGTCGGGGGCGGCAGATCATCAAGGGAATGGCTGAAGAATTTTTGCGGCTTTCCATTCGCAACGGGTTTGATACCATCCCGGAGGAATGGAAAAACGGAGAGCCGGGAGAGGGTGCTACCACCCGTTATGTAACGCGCTTTTCCGCTCCTATTTTCTCCATGGAGCTGGGGCAGCTGCTACGCCGGGAAGGAGTGACGGTGCTGCTGGATTCGTTGATTACCCAACCGGTGATGGAAAGCGGGCGATGCGCCGGTTTGATTGTGGAAAACAAAACCGGCCGGCAGGCATACTGCGGGAAGGTCGTGATTGACGCAACGGGGGACGCAGACGTATTGTTCCGTGCCGGAGTGCCGACGGTACAGGGCGGTAATTTTGATACCTATTGCGCCATCGGTATGAATTTGAAATCCATGGAACGGGCGGTAGAGCAGCAGAATGTGGAAAAAGCTTTTTCTTATGTATTCGGCGGGAAAGCGGATCTGTACGGTCACAATCAGCCGGAGGGAAAGCCGCTTTATCAGGGCGTCACAGCGGAAGAGGTGACCTCCTATGTGCTGGAACAGCAGGAGGTGCTGCTACATCGGCTGGAAGAAAGCGACCGCCGAACGAGAGATATCGTCTCCCTGCCGGGAATGCCGCAGTTTCGTACCACACGGCATATTGACGGCGCTTATACTCTGACAATGGCAGATGAATATCGCCATTTTGCGGATTCAGTGGGTGCTATTTGCGATTTTGAACGGTGCAATTACTTATACGAAATTCCTTACGGCTGCCTGTATCATCCGGATTATGAAAATTTGCTGGCAGCGGGCAGAATTGCTGCGGGCGAGGGATATGCCTGGGATGTTCTCCGGGTGATTCCGCCGGCAATTATTACCGGTCAGGCGGCGGGAGAGGCGGCCGCATTGGCCATCGAAACCGGCTGCTCTGTGGTGGCAGTTCCGATGGATTGCCTGCAGGAACGACTGAAAGAGGGAAATGTGATGATCCATTTTGAGGATGCTTGGATCAAAGGCGAATTTTCTAATGACATGAAAGAAATTGAACATTTTTAAAGAAGAGGAGAATATTCATGGATCAATTTGCAAACATTGCAGCGGCATATCAGGTGGATCAGGCAAGGGGGCTGGTAGAACCGCAGCCGCCAGAGCGGGACGGACGAATTTTGCCGGTGAGTATGGGCGGCACGGGCTTTGACATCCCGAAGAAGATCGACAGTGAAGAAAAGCTGCAGCAGGCTTTGCAGGAGGCAAGAAAGACTTATGCGCCCTTTTTGGAGGAACTTGCCCCCAAAATGCCGCAAACAGAGCAGGTGACGGAATTAAAGCATTTTACTTATAGCTTAAACGGCGCCTTGCCCCAGCAGATCACTGTTCCTCACTACCAAGGCCCCTTAGGCAATCAGCGCGCTGTTTATGAAACGGATTTTTCCTTAACGGAATGGGGAGCGGATGAGCGGGTTTATATTCATTGCTTTGGGGTGGACTATATTGCCGAGGTATCTGTGAACGGCTCTTTTGCCGGCCGGCATGAAGGCTTTTTTGCCCCCTTTGCGTTTGATGTGACAGATTATGTTAAACCGGGAGAAAACCATCTTGCAATTGTTGTAAAAAACGATTATATCATGGGTGGAAATGACAGCGATCAGGGGTATTCCCTGGGAAATAAAATTTATGCGGCAACCGGTCCGGGATGGGATGATCCCCTGGTTGGTTGGCACCACTGCCCGCCGGGAATGGGAATCTATCAAAAAGTACAGGTGGAAGTGCGTCCGGCGGTGCATATTACCGATTTGTTCCCCCGCATTGCAGGGGAAGAGCTGTGGGTGGAATGCTACAGCGACCGGATCGGCAGCCTGCCGGTGGAATTTTCGATTTCCTTATACGGGCAAAACTTTCAGGAAACTGTTTTCGAGGGAGTGCGCATGACCCCGGAAACCCACATAGAAGCAGGAGTCGGAGATACTCTGACCCGTGCTCGCCTGCTGGCTGAGGGTAAGCTGGGATCCGGGACGCCCCTGCTGTTAGAGCATGGGGAAAATACCTTTGTGCTGCCGTTCTCTATTCCTAATCCCAGGGTATGGTGGCCGGAAACGCCCTGGCTTTATCAGGTGCAGGTTGCGTTATTGATAGATGGCAAGACGGTTTCCACCCGTCAATGTCAGTTC
>CAKSSZ010000179.1 GCA_934489915.1 uncultured Clostridia bacterium
TGGTGGAGGTATCCAGCAGGTGTGTGCGGATACTGTTCTTTAAGGCGGCTGATAGGGATTTGGCATAGGTGGCTTCTAAGGTGCAGCCCGCCTCCTGCATTAAAAAGGCTGCTTCTTCAGCCGCCAGGAAGGACGCAATACTGCTGGTTACTGCCAGAGGAGAGGCATATTGCTTGTATCCCTCGGCAAAAGGATCCAGCCAATCTCCCAAGCCTTCCTCGATCAGCCCCTGTTCGTTCCGATGGGTTGAGAGGTAAGTGAGATAGCGCATCATTGTATGGAGATTGTCAGTAATAACTTTTTTGCTGCCGGTGAAGCGATAGAGCTGATAGGGGAGCGTGATGCATACACTGTCCCAGTTGGGACCGTCTCCGAACCGCCATCCGCCGGTAGGAAGAATGCTGGGAGGTGCGCCCGCTTCATTTTGTGCCCTGCGCAGCTGAAGCAGCCATTCATCCAGACTCTTTTCTGCTTTTAAATTCAAAAGAATATGCTCGGCAGAAAGGTTAATATCCCCCGTCCAGCCGTTTTTCTCACGGTGCGGACAGTCAGTGGGGAAATAATAAAAATTAGAAAGATCCGACCGGCGGGTATTTTCCTGTAACCTGTTCAGAACCGGGTCGGAGCAAGAAAAGGCTGCCCGTACCGGCAGGTCGGAATGCATAACGAGAAACCGAAGAGTATCCGGCTGCAGTTGGTCAGGTTCCAAGCCCTCTACCAGAGCATACTGAAATCCGTCATATTTAAATTGAGGGACAAAGGTTTCCTCGCCCCCTTTGCAGATGAACACGTCAGTTTGATTGTCGTTCATGTAATGATCCACAATGAATTGGGGTCTGTCCTTGCCGAAAAAGCTGATAGTGTTCAGGCAAAATTCTCCGTTCACCAAATGTTCCCCGTGATAAATTTTAATTTTCTGCCCCTTTTTGCCATTGATTTTCAGCTGCGTAACGCCGGCGTCGTTTACGCCAAAGTCAAATAAATAAACATTGGTACGCAGGCTGCCCGGCAGTGGGGTTGCGTTGGGGGCGGTGTTTTCCCGGGCAATGTGGGTCTGCTTAAAAAAACGGCAGGAGACCGGTTCCAAAACTTGGGTGACACGGATCGGCTCTGCCTCGCACAGCTTCCCTTCTCCCCGGGGCGTCAGTTCCGGGAGGGCGGGCGCCCAAGTGCTGTCGTCAAAGCCGGGGGTGTTCCAGCCTGGCAGTTCTAAATTAGCGTCATAGTGATAGCCCATGCGCAGATCGTCCCGTAAAATGGGGGAGGGGTGCGTTAAAAAGCTTTCATCGCACTCTATGGAAACATTCGTGGAACCGTCGGTGGCTTCTAAGCAAAGAGCCACGGTAGGCGCACCCTGACAGGCGGCTTTGTCAAAATCCCATACAAAACCGCCGAAGGCATTGCGGAACCCGTTCCCCAGCAAGATGCCAATCACATTTTTGCCCGGCTGAAGCAGAGTTGTGATCTCGTATCGGTCATAGGGCAGGATGTGATCCGGATTGCAGATATAGGGCGCTAACGGCCCTTTGGTGATCTTGATGCCATTGATCCAAAGCTCATAAAAGCCCAGTCCGCAGATCGTAATTTCCCCTTGGGCGGGGGTGAAATCAAGCTGAAATTCCTTGCGAAAGTAAGGAGCGTTGACAGGGTGGGTAAAGCTGCATCGCTCTTGGGTAGCCTTAATAAATTTGGTGGAAAATTTCATTTCCGATTCCTCCGTTATGGTTTCTTTTCCCTCATTATACCTGTAAATTTTGGCTTTGTCAAGGGTGCATTTTACCCTGTTTCATGGGATTTGGTTAAATTTATTCCTATTTTAAAAGAAATTCCGGGAAAAAGGTTGACAATTGTCCTAATTTGGTATATGATAAAGAACGGAATCAGGAAAGAAGGAGGAGAAAAAATGTCGAAAATCATTGAAATGACGCATCCGTTGATTCAGCATAAAATCACTATGCTGAGAAGTGAAGAAACCACCGTAAAGGATTTTCGGGCGTTGGCCAATGAAATTGCTTTGCTGATGGGTTATGAAGCAACACGGGATTTAACTCTGGAAGATATCCGTGTGAAGACTCCCGTGGATTGGGCAGACGGAAAAGCGATTAAGCGCCAGGTTGCGATTGTTCCCATTCTGCGTGCCGGTTTGGGCATGGTGGACGCTATTTTAAGCTTGATTCCCGCTGCAAAAGTGGGACATATCGGCTTATATCGGGATCATGAAACCCTGGAGCCGGTAGAATATTATTGCAAGCTCCCGCCTGAAATTGATCAGCGGCAGGTGATTGTAGTAGACCCTATGCTGGCAACGGGGGGCAGCGCTATTGCCGCCATTAATTTTATTAAACAGCGGGGAGCGAAGAACATCCGCTTTATGTGCTTGATTGCAGCGCCGGAGGGCGTGAAGGCATTGAGTGAGGCGCACCCGGATGTGGATCTTTACTGTGGCTGCATTGATGATCATTTGAACGAGCATGGGTACATTGTCCCCGGCTTGGGCGACGCAGGGGATCGTTTGTTTGGAACATTGTAAGAAATGATAAAAGCTGTGTGGATCGGAGCTGCCGTATTGGCGGGATAGCTTCGGTTCACGCAGCTTTTTTGTTGTTCGGCATTTTCCCCTGAACCGTTTCATAAACGGCGCACAGCTTATCGGAGAGGCAAAGCAGAATACTTTCCCGATACCGGGGAACTGTAAGATTGAGAGGAAACATATGAGCCAAAATCATATTTTCCTCTTTTTCGTTAATAGAAAAATCCCGTCTGGCGTTGTGCAGGGCGCAGGCGGCATGGGTAAAACCGTGGAGCCGGTGTGCCGGAGACGGGTCATGCCAGTCGTATAAAAAATAATCGTGTAAAAGAGCGCCTCGGGTCAGGGCGCGGTCATCTGTTTTCAAATGCAGCAGACGTGCGATGCTGAGACAAACCAGGGTGACCAGCACAGAATGATCGTACACGGTGTAAGAGCCATGCTGCATATGTTTTTTGCCAAGGCGCATATGAGCGGAGTTTAAAATGTCTTTTCCGTAGTATTCCATGGTCTTTTGTGATCTTTTTTTGGTGCGGGCAAACATAGCCGGTCTCCTTTCGTTGTTTTCTGTTCTTTTTTATGATACACCATTCCGGTCGATTCGTCAACCGGATTTTTTCATAAAAATATCTGAAATGTAGCCAATGAATTATAATATTTTTATGATTTGCCGAAAATCACAGATTTATTAGAAGAAACTTGCATAGAATTCGTGCATATTCTTTGTTATAATAAAAAAAAGGAGTGATAAATATGAAACAAAAAATTGCGTTATTGCTTCTCGTTATGCTGATTGCTTCTCTGTTGACCGTTAGTACGGCTGCGGCAGACGGCGTTGTAACGGTAACGGAGAATTTCCAATCGGCAGCGGTAGGGAGTTATACCACCAATGTGTATGGGGTAATGGCGCCTGCCTCCGCCACGATTGTTGAGGAAGAGGGCAATCGCTGGCTGAAGCTTTCCGTCCCTGCGGGCAGCACCGGGACGCCTATGTACAATCTGATCAAAAACCCTCCGAAAACGGATGAGACAGTGACTTTGACTGCAAAAATGAAATTCAGCAATTTTCAGGTAAATGAAAGCTGTACAAACCCAAACGGGTATCCTGCTCAGTATAATCT
>CAKSSZ010000180.1 GCA_934489915.1 uncultured Clostridia bacterium
AGACACCGGTATCCCGGCTGCCGTCGGTTCGCTCGGCAGTAAAGGAAACGACCGGATCGGTCTGTTCCGTTTTTTCCTGCAGCACTCCGGCAATTTCAACATTTAAAAGGATCTGAAAAGCAGATTTCCATTGGTTCCCTTCCACCTTCTGATCATCAATAAAATAGACAGGTTCCTTGCCGGAACGGTCAATTTTCATATTAAGCTTTCGATCGCCTACCGTACCGGTAAAACTCTCCACCGTATCAATATGAGGCAGATAAACATACCGATCCAAATAGGTAAAAGGATCTGTTTGCAAACAAGTCATCACCTCAGAGGAAATAGCAAACACACCGGGCTTATGCTCCCATTTTGCATAACGAAGCCCGTCCGGCGCTTCCGCGCCGATCAACAATCTGTCCCCTTCCTCCTCTCCGGACAGCTGCAAAAAGCAGGCAGATTCATTCAGCCCGCACTCCTCCGGCTGCATGGAATCATAAAACGCTTCAATCTTCCAGGCTAACGCAGGCGTTACCATAGCTTCTATTAGATTCGACTGACTTGCCTGACGGGAATAAGGCTGCACCATTTCCCAGCTGGCCTTTCCCGTCTTGCGCAGCTCATAGGTTACTCCTTCATAGCGATAAGAAACAGCGCAAACCGTATCTTCCGAAACGGAAAATAATGCGGTGCTCCTGTAATAATCCAGCGGATGCAGCAAATTTTCCCCTTCCACAATGGAAACCAAATACACAGCCGGATGATCGTCCACTTGAGCATAATATCCGTTACGCCCTTCCACTGCGTTTCCCAACCGCACAGTGTGCGTGGTACCGTCAATGGTTTCTATGGTAACGGAAGCCTGCGGATCCTTTAACCCGTAGGAGGTCAGATCTGAAGGAGTTTCATCAATGGTTTTCAAAGGTTTCAGAGATACATAATCCCAGGAAAAACTGTTGACAGAAACTTGTTCTAACGTAATCTCCGGCTTTTCGGTGCAAATCCACGTTTCTCCGTCTTTGGTAAAGGAAAAATCGCCGCTTGGATTATGCACGGAAAGCTTCGCAAAATGATCCTTATCAATGCTCAAGATCGCATCCTGTAAAACGACCTTTGACACTTCATTCTGCGGTCTCGGAGCCAATATGCCAGTCAGCAGCAAAGCATATATTCCCGCTAAAATCAAGAACACACAGGCAGCAATCCAGATTCGTTTCCGACTCACAAAAACCGCCTCCTTGCCCAAATCACAATGCCCAGCACCAACGCCGCCAATGCAATCACAAAAATGATAACGGTAAAACGAATCCCCGTTCCGACCGACAAGGTCAAGGTATCGCTTACCAGGCTTTTCGCTCGAATTTTCACTGCGTCCTGCAGCTGGCTCATCCAGGCGATGCTGTTTAAAAAGTAATCTCCGTTTGCATAAGAGGTATTATCCTCCATCAGGCTGTTCAGCAGCAGCTGAGAACTGCCGCTTACCATAACATCCGTTTCTGTTCCGTTCTTTTCCCGCACTGCCATAGCAGACATAACATAGCTCCCCTGCTGATCGCCTTCTGCCACCTTGGAAAACCCTTCCGCAGAAAAATCCGTTCTGGCATATGCCTTTTCTGATGTCGAAAGCAGCGGCACCACATCGGCTTTTTTCACATTTTGATCCTGCAAAGAAAGAGAACGGGAAAACGGCATAATCATCAATGAATTATTAGAAAGCCCGGCAGTGAAGAGGTAATCCTCCACCGTTGGGATAATGTTAATCGCCGCCGTTTGACCGGAGCCGTAAAAATGATTGGCGTCAGACTCGTACAAATAATCATTGTGCAGCGTAATGCCCCATTCCTCTAAATAAGCCGCGAGACGCTCTAAGTTGCCGGCGCCCACGTCAAAATAAAACTGAGCTTTTCCTCCCCGCTCTAAATACTGATCCAGCTTTTCAATTTCCTCCGCAGAAAAATCTGTTTTGGGAGAAATGCAAATCAGCACCTGCGCATCAGACGGAATCTCCGAGGTCAGCAGCTGAAGCCTGTCAATGGTATAGTAGCTCTGATTCAGCAGCGTTTCCATGGTACCATACTCTTTTTCACTGTGACCGGTGGTAAAGTATATTTTTTGTGTCTCGTCGGAGGTCACATATAAAATGGCATTGGTCATTTTATTTTCCGCTGTGTAGGTTTTTGATTTTTCAGAGGTGAAATCGGAACTGTTCAAGGTTTTAAACCGATCCCCGCAAGAGATGACAATGGTACCGTAGGTCAAGTTGGCAGTTCCGTTAAACTGCTTGGAAAAGGTAGGGCTTTGTGAAATATCCACGGATTCCACCTTGATTTTCCCAGCTGATGCCTTTTGATACCGATCCACAACCTCTACCGTATCCTTGCTCATGGGACGCTGCTCTGACTCAATCATATATAGAGTAACCGGTTTCTCCAAGTGAGATACGATACGCTCCGTATCCTCGGTTAATGCATAAATACGGTTGCGCGTCATATCAATCTTGAGGGGATACTCCTCGCCGATTTTGGTAACAATCAGATTCAGCAGCAACCCGCATCCTAACACCAAACAAGTAAACAGGAGGGCATTTCTGCTGTAACGGCTCATTTTTTTTCTGATCTTCATGCAAACGCTCCCTCCCTTAACTCCAGCGGCGTTTTTCAATAACCTGGCAGGTTAAGAACAGCGCCGCCGCTGTGACAGATAAATAAAATAAAATGTGACTGAAATCCAGTACGCCTAAATAAAACGTCTCGTATCGGTTTTTTAAGGAAATCCATTCGATCACAGCAGTCCAAAAGGAACTGTTCAGCGCTGTTTTAATAGCGTCAAATACCTGGATAAAAAGCAGCACACCAAAGGTGGAAAGAGCTGCAATAACCTGATTTTCCGTAAGAGACGACAGCAATAACCCAATGGCGATGAAAACGCAGCCTAACAAAGTAAATCCCAGATAAGATGTCAGCAAAACGCCCTTTTCCGGGTTCCCGAAAAAGGATAAAAAAATCGGAAATACCAGAGTGCAGGCAACGGCAATCAGAAAAACGCAGGTTGCCGCAAAATATTTTCCCAACACAATTTCACTCACACTCACCGGAGAAGTCAGCAAAATCTGATCACTCTTGGTTTTTCGTTCCTCCGATAAACACCGCATCGTTAAAATGGGAACCAAAAAGGTTAAAATGGTCAGCAAATTATAAAACACAGACCGCATATCAGAGGTTACGCCCGCAATGTTGGTGAACAAAAAATAGTAAGAAGCAAAAGCCATAAACACACTGACAAATACATAACCTGTCACGGATTTAAAATAAGATTGAAATTCACGCTTGAAAATCACCTTCACACTTCTTCCTCCTTTCGTTCCTCAGCAGTCAGCCGCAAAAAGATATCTTCTAAAGACAGTTCCTCAGGCCGTTCCCCCAGCAAGGGCAGCCTTTTTTCGGCAAGCTGATAGAAAAGTGCCTCCTGCACCGCTTCATCTTTCGCACCGGAAGAAAGCGCAATTCTGTACTCGCCCGTCTCAGTTTTTTCCGCAGACAAAACACCTTCTAATCCATTCAAAACAGGCATAATCTCCTGCTCTTCCCCCTGAATTCGAAGCAAATAGCTGGTACCGACCATACGCTCTGCC
>CAKSSZ010000181.1 GCA_934489915.1 uncultured Clostridia bacterium
TCCGAAATGGTCACATCCGCCAGCCCAAACCGCAGCGGAGTAGGCTCATAAGGAATTTCACCCTCATGATAAATATAACGCTTTCCGTAGAGCATATCGTATTCCAACACACCCAGATTATCATAATAACGGCTATCCTCACTGCAAAGCTGGTGGTACTTGGTCAGCACCCCGTTCGAAAAACCAATCCGCCGCATTAATTCTGCTCCCAGCTCATAGCTGTGGAAAAATCCGTCCTGCTTCTCCAATCCGATGTTATCCCACATAATCCAGTCAGTCTGATATAAGCCGCCGTCCGTCAAATCCTCTTCCGTCAAATCCAATGCGGGCAGATGATCCCCGTAAAGCAGCAATACTGTCGGTTCTCCCCGCTCCTCCAGAGCCTTCACCAGCTCTCCTACAAACTGATCGGTTTCATATACTTGATTCACATAATATTCAAATTGATGCCGGGAGCGTTTTTGTGCCTTGGTTTCATCCCAATCCTGTTCCACACGAACGTGCCGCACATAAGAACGGCGATCAGTAGGATATTTCCCGTGCGTCTGCACCGAAATGGTAAATACAAAATCCTGCTCCTCAGTTGCGTCCAGCGCTTTGATAATCTGGCTGGTTAGGATCCCGTCTTTTTCCCAGTTTCGGGGCGTGTATTCCAGTGGCTCCATATTTTCCGCCGAAATAAAATCGTCAAAACCCAGGTTGGAATAAACAATATTCCGATCATAAAAAGTACCCTTATGGTTATGGATGGCATGGGTACCGTAGCCCCGTTCCTTTAAGTTATATGCCATAGATTCGCAGGTGGATTCCTGTAAAATAGAGTTATAAGGATATTCACCGGCAGAGAAAAACTCCAAGCACATTCCCGTTAACAGCTCAAATTCCACATTGGCAGTTCCACCGCCCAATGCCGGCACTCTGACCTTACCGGAGGAAAATTGATCCCGCAGAGCCGTATAATTGGGAATGGGATTTTGGTTAAACCGCACATTCTTTAACAAATTCACATCAAAAAAGGATTCCAGCTGTACCACAATCACATTAGGCGTCTGGGTGGTATCCCCATCCCCCAGCTGGTTTAACCGCTGTTCCAGCGCCTCTACCGATTGCTGAGAATAAGTCATAGGCTTGTTGATCCCGTTTTCCATCACGCTTGCTGTAAAGCAATAGGCAAATCCGTAAGTACGGTATGCCCGAGGGAGGTTCCGAAAGTCGGTGGCAAACACCTCCGTGTTCAAGGTCAGCCCCATCAGGCAGGCAACCCCCGCCAGGGTGCAAACCGTCACAACAGAAGCCTGCTTATAGGTGCTTTTTTTTCGGCCGGTTTTCCGCCAGCAGATCACCAAAAGGATGATGACAGCTACAATCGAAAAGGCCAGCAGCCCGATTTCCCAAGCGCTCATGTAAGCCGGAATCACATCCATAGCGGAACGGATCACTTCAAAATCAATTGCTGAAAGAGGCGTGGTTCGGAACCCAAGCACAATGTAATTTACCGTCCCCAAAGCCAACCAGAGTACAGCAACCGTCATCATGGCAAAGCTTTTTTTCGGTACAAACAAAGCCACGCACAAGGGCAGCAATATAATCAGCCAATTCATCAAAAACATGAAGGGATGTGTCCCCAAGTAGACAAACGCCTTCCACACAGAATGCCTTCCCAGCATTTCCAGAACCAAATCCAGGCAAAAAGCCAATACTATCACCGACAAAACCGGTTGTTCCCGAATCGCCTCTCCGATCTTTGACAGCCGCTTTCCCACCGGCGTTTCTTTCAGATGCGCAGCCCGCCTCCAACAAGCTGCCACTCTTTCCCTAACATTCATGAAACAGTCACCTTTTCTATTGTAAAAAATCCGGCGGTGCAAAACACACCGCCCTGCGGAGTCAGAGGAACCGGTTATGCCGCCCTTCATCCGCCACATTTTATGCCAATTTGATATTATTATAACACACCTGTATTCTTTTTTCAATCCCTTTTTTAAAAAAACTGAGAAAGGTTACTCCAACACATTTTTTGCAGGATTTCCGCCGTGCTTCCGGTAGACGGTAAGACTATCCCCGCTGCTGATCGCCAGAAAAACCTCCTCCGGAGATTCCACCCCCTGCTCCCGCAATCCCTGACGCAGCCATGCCTCATCCTTGCCGATCAGCCGGAGGTGCCGTTCCATCACATGACCGTCCAAAATCACATTGGCCGTTAAGTGCGCCGGGGAAGGTGACCTCCCTATGTCCTGCGGGGTCAGGGGCTGATATTTTGAACCGGGGAGAAAAGAGAGCTTCCCGTTTGGCTCTGCCAGCACATAATCCAGCTGAGACAAATCAAAATATCCGCCCGCTCTGCACTCTGCCAGGAATTCGTTTAAATCCAGCTTTGTTTTTTTAAAATTTTCCTCCAGCAACTCTCCTTTTTGCAGCAGCACCACCGGAGAGCCGGTAAGTACCCGCCGGGCAGCCAGATTTTTCCCGGTGACCCAGCTGATCAGCAGCGCCGCTCCGGAATACACCGCCATTCCCAGCACGCCATCCGCCCAAGGCACATCCCGGTTGAGAACCATTTCCGCCGCAATGGAACCTACGCTGATCCCAATGACATAATCAAAAAAAGTAAGCTGCTGCACCTGACGTCTTCCTATCAGACGGGTCAATACAAATAATACCCCCAAGGAAAGCACCCCTCGCAGCAGCACAGAAAGAAAATGCATAATAAAATCTCCATTCCGCCGCCATGTATCCGGCATCCATCATAATCCTGCTTCTCTTATCCGCATGGAAAGAAATGATAAGAGCTTAACATCCGGAGCAATGCCGCTATACTTTTCACGGCATATTCCTTTTGTTAGTATCGCAAAAAGCAGGATTTTTATGCATTTTCAACAGCGCTATTTTGCCTGTATGCAGTATTGTCATCCATTTCTGCACAGTCCTTTTTCCTATGCGTTTTCCGCAAGATCAGACAAGAAAAAGGGTTGACAATACCGAAAAAGCTGTTATAATGAGAATGTAAGGAATATCATAAAATTGTCGCTTCTTATGCGCCAAGCAGTTCGGAACATGAAATTTCATAGCGTTTTCATTTTGATCTCGTCGTCTTTCCCTCCTCCGGCTCTTCTTCAGTCGGGTCAGCTTGCACCGGTTTCTTTCTTCCGGCGGTCACAGTTACCGTTTTCCCATCGCTGACCATCACAATATCCCCCTGCTTATCGGTACGGTACACCGTTACATCTGCATCCCGCAAACGGCTTAATACATCCTCCGTCGGGTGACCGTAGCCATTGTTTTTCCCAACAGAAATTACCGCATATTCCGGCATAATCTCCCGCAAAAACGGATACGTAGTAGAATTTTTACTGCCATGATGTCCCACCTTCAGCACCGTTGCGGATAGATCATATCCCTCATTCAGAATATCCCGTTCCTCCTCCCGCTCCGCATCTCCGGTAAACAAAAAAGAAGTGTCACCGTAACTGATTTTCATCACAATGGAGCTGTTATTCCGATTCCTCTCATTCTCGTTGATCGGCCCGAAAAACTCAATGTTGCTGCTGCCCAGCATCATAC
>CAKSSZ010000182.1 GCA_934489915.1 uncultured Clostridia bacterium
CAATATGGGAACGCAGTTACCTCAATGCCGTATAACGAACAGATTTTTGTAATCGACGATGAAATCAGCACAACAAAATATATCCCGCGAGAAACACTCCGCCGTGTGTCAACTCCGCAGGCGTATCGATTCGGAAAGCTTGATGAAAAATATCATGAGGCGTTTGAAAAGGGAATCGGAATCTACGGTTCTTCCTATACCAACACGATGATGGTAGAATTGGGGGAGCGCCTGTATTTTGCGGCAGGCTCGGATAAAAACATCAAGCTTACCACGAAGGATGATTTGGAACTGTTTAAGGGATATTTAAAGCAGAAGAAGGACAACAAAATGAAATAGGAGAGGGTGGGCATATGAAGGATATACTCAAAAATAAATTGTATCGGAATGATATATTGCACACGCTTGAACCATTAAACCTTTTTAGCCTGAACGGGAAAACGCTCTTGATTACGGGCGGTTTAGGCTTGATTATGTCCTCGGTAGTGGATTTGCTGATTGTATATCAGGAATGCTGCGGTGCAAATATTAAAATTTATATAGCCGGCAGAAATCAAGATGATTTTTTTGAGCGATACGGCAGGTATTCATGCGTCGAATATCTTAGCTATGATGCAATCCAACCAATTGATTTTGAACCGGATGTGGATTATATCATACATGGGGCAGGGGTATCCTCTCCCGAATTATATGTGAGTCAGCCGGTTGAGACAATGCTCTCGAACATTAACGGCGTGTGGAATTTATTGGAGTATTCAAAAAAACATTGCGTAAAGAGATTATTGTATCTCTCGTCCAGTGAAGTATATGGCACAAAAGATACGGCAGACGCATTTGTGGAAAATAAATTTGGTTCTGTAAACATCAATGCGATTCGTTCGTCTTACGCCGAGGCGAAAAGAGCTGCGGAGGTTTTGTGTAAGTCCTATTCTTCAGAGTATGACATTGATACGGTCATTGTTCGCCCCGGGCATATTTACGGACCTACAGCATCGCCGAAGGATAAAAGAATTTCGTCAGAGTTTGCTTATTTAGCCGCTATGGGAAAAACACTTACCATGAAAAGCCCGGGGCTTCAGAAGCGTTCTTACTGTTATTCCTTAGACTGTGCGGCGGCGATTTTGATTGCTTTGTTGAATGGCGAAAAAGGAGAAGCCTATAATATCGGACATGATGAAGTTACAAGTATTCGCCGGATGGCGCAGATGTTAGCCGAGGCAGGCAACGTGGACTTGAAAATCACAGAACCTACGGAAAAAGAATTGAAACAGTTTAATCCTATGGATAATTCTGCGCTGAATAATGAAAAAATCAAGGCGATTGGATATAAGGATACCTTTACTGTCCGTGACGGATTGACACACACGGTCGAGATTTTGAAAAATATACTTTGAGACACAAAGGAAAGAGGAAACTATGAATTTTAAATTGTTTCTGAAAAAATGCTGTAGAAAAATCCGAGGAGGGAATCCCTCCATATCGGAATTGCGGTTAAGCGGTGCAATCATAGGTAAAAATTGTCATATTTATGGCTCTATAGACAGTGGACACGAGTTTTTGGTTTCTATGGGTGATAATGTTACTCTTGCTTTCCTTTGCCCAAAAAGGTGAATCGGCGGTTTTTTAACTTCAAAAAAACGATGAAAATGATCGTATGTTTGAAGTGAAAGGAGGGTTATCATGAATGAAATTGAAACCATATTTGTTTCCTTGCTGAAGGAGGCGGTGTTTCAGAAAGAAGTTGTGGAAGAAGTAATGCTAAGCCCGGACTCTATTAAAACGCTGGAGCGGCTTTCTCAGAAATATCATTGTCAGATTTTAATCTGCAATGAGCTGAAAAAACACCATGTTGCCGGAGTTTCTGCTGAGTTTACAGCGACCTCAAAAGCGATTTTTGGAAGAAATCATATCAATCTCTTGCGGCAAAGTGAATTATTGAAGCTGTTCCAAAATGCCGGAATTCCATGCGCCGTGCTCAAGGGGAGCAGTGTGGCGATGTATTATCCAGAACCGCTCCTGCGTGTATTTGGTGACATTGATCTGCTGGTTCCGGAGCAGGACTATGACCGGGCAGTTCAGCTTCTGCTTGGAGATCAAGAGAGGAACGAAAATTCCGAAATGCACAAGTTCCATTATGCATTGGAATATAAAGGAATGAGCGTTGAGATTCATAAACATATAACGGAGTATAGCACTGAGGAAGAGTGCTTGCCGGATGTGATGCAATCTGCTTTTGACGAGCTGGAAGTCGGCAAAATAGATTCCTTTACTTTTCCGATGTTAGGGAAAAAGCATCAGGCTATTGCGCTATTGCTGCATCTTAAGAGACATATGATCGATAACCAAACGGGGATGCGAATGCTGCTGGATTGGCTTGTGTTTGCAGATCATATCACCGTTCAGGAATGGAACGAGTCCATTTATCCGGGATTGAAAGCAACCGGGGTTCATCTTCTTGCCGACGCATTATTTATGCTTTCTGACCAATATTTCGGAACGGATAGCAGTGAGAAAATTCACAGCTCTATTCCGCCGGAAACAATTTCTTTATTAATGGAGGATTTTGTCTCAATCAGAGTGTTGGATTCTTCCTTGCGTTTTTCCGGCAGTGTTGCTACTATTTACATAGAATCTGCCGGCAAGGGAAAGCTTTCCAAAATGATTGCGACAATGAACTATCTTGCAAGAGCGGATTTTAAATTTGCAAAATATAAAATTACACTGCCGGTTTGCTGGCTTTTGGTTGCGGGCAGATATTTGTATCGGTTGGCTACCCGCAAAAGCGTTCCTTTGTCCCTTGCCCGGGTGCATCAGCATGTATCCGGAAAAGAACAATTATTTCGCATATTGAACATGAAGCATTAGCCCCTTTGCATTCCGGAAGAAGGGCAGAAAGGGTTTATTTGTCATCATTTTTGTAAGATCGGGATTGTAAACGATTGGTTTGATTAATTTTTTTGGAAAATGAGAAAATTTTTCTTGACATTGCGGGAGAAAAGTGGTATAATAGTTTTCGTTGACCGGCCTGATACAGATGGAGAGGTGGCTGAGCTGGTCTAAGGCGCACGACTGGAAATCGTGTAACGGCTAATACCCGTTCAAGGGTTCGAATCCCTTCCTCTCCGCCAAATAAGAACCTCAAGGTTGATAGAAACCTTGAGGTTCTTCTCTTTTATTTCGGTTTCAAATAAACCTTTTGCCTGTGCGGTTTTCGGAATACATCGTGTAAAAGTGCTGCTGTGCAATAATGTTTTCTCCTTATCGGCAGCACATTTTTTACGCCGAATTTACCTAAAAATATCCGTTTCAATCAAAAAATGAAACCGTAAAATTTTACCCCGACCTTTCGTGTCAACAGTTGGACTTTTCGTGTCAAAGGTATGATTTTGTGCCGAAATAAAAATTTTTCAAAAAAAGTAAAGCCGCATATCATTTACGAAAATGTGGCTTTAAACTAGCGACAAAATTCCGCAAACGAAAAGTTACTCATTGTTCCCGGTTATGAAGTAGTCGCAGTACTCTCCTCCGTTTGCCAGCGTCTGTTTTCTG